>MTKO01000080.1 GCA_004028505.1 Candidatus Electrothrix aarhusensis | reverse complement strand
AAATTTTTCCGACCATGCCCCCTGAGATCCAAGTGGTTTAGAAAAAAACTTCTAATCACTGACAATTCATTCATGATCATGCAAAACCTTTCATACTGGGGATCAATCTTCTTTAATTCGTCACAATACTCATATGTCCAGTCATATGTTGTTTCCATTTTCCTCTCCTTTTTTCAAATAAACTGAGACTGTAAAAAACGTATCCGATTAATATTGCTGTCTGATGAACACAGAACGGTATTCCGTATTGTCCGACAGGGCTACCTGGAGATCTTTTATAGAGGAAAGGAGGAATGCAACCGCGACTGAAAAGAAGTCAGCCGGTATTTTTAGAGAAAAGAGAATCTTGAAGGAGGATTCTTTTTTGGATTTCATGAGACACTTTCCGATCAGATACAAAAGAAGGTAACCCGGCTATCTCTCTTTAAAGAGACCCGCAGCTTTCCGACACCGCCTCACGACGACTGTGGCATTATCAACTCTCGGCTTCCGAACAGAAAGCAAAAAGAGTATTCATTCATTATAAAATGAACCTTATATGTATATATAATACCCATCTCTTTTGTTTTGTCAAGGGTTAATCGAGTAAAAAATACTCAATTATTATTTTTTTGTCACGGCCTAGATGGGTAACTGGGGCTAACTGGCTTGAGCATTAGGGAGACGAAAAATAATTTGACCGGAACATACAGGTTTGCTGTTCCGCGCAGATCGGCGGAGCCCCGCCAAAAAGAAGTTTTGAGGCGGGGCGATTCGATGCAGGAGAGGTGAGCTCATTTTCTCAAACTGTGCCCGAGCTGTTTTTCAACGAAATAACCCGTGTCCTGATCACCCCTTCAACCGCTTCAATCTCCTTGCAAACCTCCGACGACACAGCCGTTGCCGTATCAATAATGTTATACCCCATAGTGCCGTTGCTCTTATTGGTATAGCTCATGATATTGATACCATGCTGTCCAAGAATATTACTCATAAGCCCAATCATTCCCGGCGTATCCTTATTGATTACAATCAAACGGGTATGGACCCAGACGGTGGGGATGATCTCTACATTGGGGAAATTAACACTATGTGTGATATTCCCGTATTCTAGGTACCCTTTCAACTCTTTGACAGCCATACAGGCGCAGTTCCCTTCCGATTCCGCAGTGGAGGCACCGAGATGGGGCGTCAGTAAAATTTTTTCATGATTGATCAGCTTGGGGGAGGGAAAATCAGAAATATGACCTGCAATCCTGTCGCTCTCAAGAGCCTCAAGGACGGCATCCTCATCCACAACCGGGCCACGGGCATAGTTAAAGAGCAGGGCATCCTCTTTCATAAAATCGATGAATTCCTGATTCACCAGACCCTTGGTATTTTTATTCAAAGGAACATGTACGGAAACAAAATCCGCCTGGGCCAAAAGATCACGCCGCGCCTTAGCCAG
The DNA here is from genome assembly GCA_004028505.1 of Candidatus Electrothrix aarhusensis. Lineage (GTDB taxonomy): Bacteria > Desulfobacterota > Desulfobulbia > Desulfobulbales > Desulfobulbaceae > Electrothrix > Electrothrix aarhusensis. The sequence goes on along the minus strand of MTKO01000080.1, from coordinate 42,923 downwards.
CTCCACATCCGGCAGCAGGTCATGAATATTATCCATCACCGGATAAGGATCATAGCCGATAACCCGCATATTATGGTGGATGCCCATATTGGCCACCCGCACTCCGATCTGTCCGAGCCCGATCACACCCAGGGTCTTGCCGGACATTTCCATCCCCTTAAACCCCTTTTTCCTGGCCTCTACTTCGGCATTGAGTTTTTCTTCATCATCCCCTTGCAATCCATCGCAAAAAGACATACCCTGTTGCACATTGCGCAGAGAAATGCCCAACATTGTAAAAAGCAGCTCAACAACGGCATTAGCATTGGCACCGGGTGTGTTAAATACGCATATTCCGCGCTCCGAAGCCTCATCCACTGGAATATTATTTACTCCGGCCCCAGCTCTGGCAATAGCCACCAGATTCGGGAATGCATCCAGATCCACGGGAGAACTGCGCAGTACAAGCCCTAAGGCCTCTTTTGGATCAACATCCAGCTGATACTTCGCACCAAAAATATCCAGTCCTTCTGAGGCAACAGCATTCATTATAGCAATCGGGCAGGTGGTCATAATTTTCCTCCGTTCTTTTGTTTGTTTCTGTTATTGAATCCGATCTAGCCAAGAAAACCTCCAGGTTTTCCCGTCTTGTCGGGAAAACAAGCATTGTACTGATATAATTCGATCTTCTGTTAAAAGAAAAACGTATGCACGTTCCGAGTACAAAAAATTTATTTGATTGTCATTTTTTTCTGTGATAGTCGTTTAGATAGTCCAACTACATTAATAATGAATTCCAAAAGCGGATAAGAAAGAAAAAACCTTTACGCACTTCTCCGGTTCCTCTTTGGGTAAAAAACTGAATGTCTCTGCTCAAAAAATAAGCAGTTTAATGATAGGGTATAAAGCTGAAAGAATACCATAGAATTATCCTATCAGCAATCCCCCGTTACGAGCAGCTGACCAGCGCTGCCTAAACACATTATGAGAACAGAATTCCTCATCACTCAATCGGTCCGCATATTGTCAAATCAAAAAATCAGACAGAATATACCCCTGATTTTATTGAGATAAGGAGTAGAGTATGTACGATATACTGATAGTTGATGATGATCTATTCGCTCTGGCTCTGCTCGAAGAGCAACTGAAGGGGTACGGTGATTTTTTTACCCCTGTCTATGCCAGCAATGGAAAAGAGGCTGTTGAAATATTAAGTCAGGTCGAAATCTCCCTGCTTGTGACGGATCTCATTATGCCGGGCGAGATAAACGGTTGGCATCTTATTGAATATATAGAGAATTTTCATCCAAACATTCCCATTGTTGTTATTACAGGATGCAAAGACGAAGAAAAAGTTGCCGAGCTGGAAGGCAGGGTGCGAGAAATTTTACTCAAACCAATCCGTGTCAAGCAACTTGTTAAAATTGTTACTAATATACTAAATGAAGATATTGCCAGTGGAAACCTGAAAGGCGTTTCGGTGGGATCATTTTTACAGCTATTAGAAATGGACGAAAAAACCTGTCTGCTTGAAGTCGGAACCTCACCGAAAAATAAAGGCCTGCTGTACATTCATCAGGGCAAACTCTATGATGCTGAATACGGAGACCTACAAGAATACGAGGCGGCTTGTCGCCTGATTGCTATGGACAATGTGAGCTTTAAGATCAAAGCATTACCCAAGCTAGAAATTCGGCGAAGAATTAAAGGGGAACTGATGTCCATTATTATGGACGCCATGAAGATGAAAGATGAGGTCAAGCCAGGTGAAACCCTGGAACTACCTCCCCGGCCCGATGGTGCCAAAGATCATCATAGAGCCTTTGAAGGGGACTGGCGTCAGGCAGTCCGGAATGAAGAAGAAGATGATGAGGAAGAGGAAATATATGCCCCGGCAGATGACCTGATTATTGGACCGGTAGCCCCTACTACTCCTGCTGCTGAAAAAAATAATGTTCCGCTGGCCTTCTGTTCAACAGAAGGCTGTACCACCAGCCTGGAATCAATATTGGAAAGGCTTCGAGGAATAAAAGGATATAAGGGCTCAGGAATAATGGACTTCACAGGAGAGACTATTGCTGCTGACTGTCTTGACTCCAGCCTTGATCTTGCAAGTGTCGGCGCAGTATTTAACGATGTCTTTCGCTCGGCTCATGAAAAGGCGGAATGCTCAGGCCTGCATACCTGCAACGAACTCACCCTGAAAACACAGGATGCCATTATTATTCTTTGCTCATCTGGAGCTAAATCAAGGGTCCCTTTTCACCTCATTGCCGTTCTGGACAAAGACGGTAATCAGGCCTTGACCAAAATGCAACTCGCAAAAATCATTCCGCTTGCTGCTCAGGAACTGAACTGATCCCAGCTTCAGTTCCCTGAGCAAGCAGAAGGGTTCTACGCCTCTGACCCTTCTTCCGCCAGAGCAGCCTTACGGCTCAAGCGGATGCGCCCGCGCCCGTCAACATCAACAACCTTGACATTGACCCGTTCGCCTTCCTGCAAGACATCAGTCACCTTATTCACTCGTTCCGCAGCCAGCTCGGAGATATGAACCATTCCATCCGTGCCGGGCAGAATTTCCACAAAGGCACCAAAATCCTTAATGGTCTTCACCAGACCGTTATAGATCTTGCCGATCTCGGGCATAGCTGTCATGCCTTCAATATGAGCCACCAGAGCCTCAGCAGATTCTGTGCTCTTGGAGAAGATCTTAATAGTCCCGTCATCATCCACATCAATTTTGGAATCAAACTCCGCTGTCATCTCCCGGATCACTTTACCGCCCGGCCCGATGATATCACGAATCTTATCCTGATTGATCTTTATGGTGACGTACTTAGGCGCATGCTCAGCAACATTTTCTCGCGGAATGCCGAGAGCCTCTTCCATCTTGCCCAGAATATGGAGACGTCCCTCTTTGGCCTGTGCCAAAGCGCTGGACATAATCTCCCGATCAACCCCGTCAATCTTGATATCCATCTGGAGCGAAGAAATACCCTCAGCCGTGCCCACAACCTTGAAGTCCATGTCACCGAGATGATCCTCATCACCAAGGATATCAGTGAGCACAACCACCTTGTCACCTTCCTTGATCAAGCCCATAGCAACACCGGAAACCGGGGCCTTGATGGGCACACCAGCATCCATCAGAGCAAGACTTGCCCCGCAGACCGTGGCCATAGAGGAAGAACCGTTGGATTCCAGGACCTCTGAAACCACGCGCATGGTATACGGAAAATCAGCTGCATCAGGCAACACCGTTTCCATACCTCGTCGAGCAAGGGTACCGTGCCCGATATCACGACGGCTGGGACCGCGCATGAAGCGAGCCTCGCCCACGCAAAAGGGAGGAAAGTTATAATGCATCATGAAGCGACGGTAGGTATCGCCTTTCAGGCTCTCTACATGCAGTTCATCACGCTCAGATCCCAAAGTACCGACAACCAGAGCCTGGGTCTCACCTCGGGTGAACAGTGCTGAACCATGCGCCTTGGCAGAACCCCGACTTCACACTCAATGGGGCGGACCTGATCAAAGCTCCGGCCATCCAGGCGTAAGCCTTATTAACAATCCGATCGCGCATGATAGTTTTCTTATATGCGCCCAGCACATCGAAAACTTCCCTTTCGCTCTCGTACAGCTCCTCATCAATGGCAGCAAGGACCTCGTCTTTCAGGCTGTCATAGCGGGCACTGCGTTCAATCTTGCCAGCAATTGTAACAAGCTCATCCATTCCGGCAGCAGCGGCTTCCGCAACCTTTGCCTTCAGAGGCTCGTTAACCTGAGGAGCAACAACTTCCCGTTTCTTCTTGCCGATCTCTTCCTGCAAAGCCTTCTGCATGGTGATGAGCGGCTGAATCTCCTGATGGGCAAAAAAGATCGCCTCAAGAATAATCTCTTCACTCAACTCGCCCGTCCGACCTTCCACCATAACTACAGCGGCCTCGGTTCCGGCAACTATCAAGTTCATGGAGGATTTTTCCAGCTGGCTCGCTGTAGGATTCAAGATATACTCATCATTAACATAACCGACTCTGGCGGCAGCATAGGACCTGCCCACGGTACATCGGAAATGGAAAGTGCCGTAGAGGCACCGTTCATAGCCAAAATATCCGGGTCAATCTCCTGGTCAGCTGAAAAGACTGTTGCAATCACCTGGGTCTCGGACATATACCCTTTGGGGAAAAGCGGGCGCAAAGGACGGTCAATAAGTCGGCAGGTCAATATTTCCTTTTCCGAAGGACGACCGATTTCACGGCGAAAATAATTGCCCGGAATACGTCCGGCAGCATACATTCGCTCCTGGTATTCAATGGTCAAGGGCAGAAAGCCAGCATCTTTTGTCCCTTTATCTGCAACCACGGTGACAAGAACCATGGTATCGCCGCAGTTTACCACAACGGAACCACTGGTTTGTTTTGCTATCTTGCCGGTCTCAAAGGACATACAGCGCCCACCGATTTCGACTTCTTTCTTTGTATACATGCAAACTCCTTTGCGTTCAGCTATCCCGGCTGCATTCACATTTTTTGAGCAACTACGTTACCTGCTCGGGACAGTATTTCTTCTCAGACCCGCCAGTCGGATCTTTGTATTATTTTTTTTCAGCTTGATAATTTAAAATATGGAAGAGCCTGTTTCTGCGAGCGAGAATCAGCAGGCTCATAAAAAGCTTTATAATCGACTGAAACGTATCTTGGCTTTTTTAGGGGAGGGAACTGATCAAGTCGCGCTGATACAACAAAAAATTTCCTGCTACACAACGAGGCGTAACAGGAAATTTTTACCACATCAAAAAAATCGCAACAAGGTATACATTACTTCCTGATACCGAGCTCTTGAATCAAGGAACGATACCGATTGATATCTTTCTTCTTTAGATATTTCAAAAGACTGCGACGCTGACCAACTAGCTTCAGCAGACCACGACGGGAATGATGATCTTTGGCATGGGTCTTGAAATGGTCAGTCAGGTAGGTGATCCGATCAGAAATCAGAGCAACCTGTACTTCTGGAGAACCGGTATCACCCTCGCAGGTTGCAAACTTCTTGATAATCTCTTCTTTTTTTGCTGTACTCTGTGCCATTACGCACCTCCAAAATGTTGTCCTTCTGCTCTAGGCAAAGCCTTCTTTTCCTCAGCCTCGCCAAAGTCTGGAATCAAATTGCTCCTTTTTTCCATATCCGAGGAAAGAAATATGGGGAACAATGCACCATTTTCGCCCTTTGCGAAAATGAATGTCTCTTTTATACGTTTTCTAAAGCCTGCTCAACCGTGCGCATCTTGCTTATCAGGAGATCAGACCCAACATCATAACCCGAATCCTGACTGCAATTCTTACTGCAATCATTACGGAACAAGCCCTCTCCGTCAATGGCTTCATCAACAGAAAAACAGCCGCTCTGGGTACGGCGCAAGGCGGTGAGATAGGCACCGCAACCGAGCTTTTCACCGATATCGGCAGCAAGCACCCTGATATAGGTCCCTTTGCTGCATATAACGGTTATGGTTAACTGTTCGCTCGCAGGATCGTAGCCGTCAACCTCTAAAGAAAAAATCTCTATCGGTTTAGCTTCCTTCTTGATCATAATCCCTTGACGGGCATAATGATACAAGGGCTTGCCCTTATGTTTTGCAGCCGAGTACGGTGGAGGTGCCTGCATTTGCGGCCCAACAAACTCTTTGGTTACGCCCGTAATTTCCTCAACAGACAATAAGGGTACCGGCCTGACCGAGGTGACCTCGCCTTCAGGATCCTGTGTCTCGGTTTCCTTGCCCAGCTGCAACACCGCCTGATAGGTCTTCTGCCCGACCATAAAGGCATCAATTTCGCGGGTCGCAGGTCGTCCTACACAGATAACCAGCAAACCGCTGGCAAAGGGATCCAAGGTCCCTGCATGCCCGACCTTTTTAACTCCCAGCAGCCAGCGTACCTTTTTGACCACGGCAAAAGAGCTCTGACCCACAGGCTTGTCAACAAGCAAAACTCCTGTGACAGGCTCCTGCACATTTAGGGTGACAGCAGCGACAGCAGATACTTTTTCCGTCATACCTGATTGTTCTCTTGCTGCCGGAGAGCCTGCTCAAGCGCCGGAATCAGCATGGCACAAACCTCATCCATAGTTTTCCCCTGTACCCGGCAACCGGCTGCATTCCGATGTCCGCCTCCAGAAAATTGAGCAGCCACCTTGGCAACATCACAATCTCCCTTGGCTCGCAGGCTGATCGTAATCTGATCTGTGCCCGGCTTTCCCTCTTTTAAAAAGACAGCAACTCTGACCTCTTTGACGGAGCGGGGAAAATTAATCAGGCCCTCGGCATCTTCAGAGGTTGTTCCGGTCTGTTGCAGCAGCTCCTGAGTCAGCCGGATCACAGCGACCTGATTGTCCAGAAAAGTTTGCAAGGTGGCAAGGACAGCCTGTGTCAGTTGCAGACTGCCAAAGGAGGCATTATCAAAAAGCTTTTGACAAACAGAGGCAGGGGGCACTCCCCGATTAATCAGTTTACCGGCAACGGCAAAGGTGTGTTCTGTGGTTGAAGCGTAACGAAAGGATCCGGTATCCGTAACAATGGCGGTGTAGAGGCATTCTGCTGCCTCTCTGGACAGCTGATCTGCAACGCCCAGTTCTTCGGCCAAGTCATAGACCATCTCACCGGTGGATGAACGATGCGGCTCCACCCAATGCAGATCCCCAAAGCCCTTATTGCCCTGATGATGATCAATCACCAAAAAGGGATGAATATTATTCAGCTCCCCTCCCTGGTCACCTAACCGTCCCAAATCACCGCAGTCCAAAGCAATGCCCATAATGTCATCACCGCATTTGTCAGCAAAGGCTGCAATACGCGTAAAATCGGTTTCAATGGGAACATCAGGAGTCAGGAAACTATACACGTCAGCAACAGGCTGCTCAAGATAGCAGAGCACCTCTTTACCCATCATCTTTAAGATATGGCTAAGCCAAACGTAGAGCCAAGGGCATCGCCATCTGGCCTGATATGGGTGGCAAGAACAAAATTATTAACAGATGCAATAGCCTGACCAGCTGCTCTCTTACTCACGTTACTCCTTTTTCTCTTTTTCCTGATCAATCTGCACAAAAAGTTGATCAAGCCGTTCGATTTCTTTATGCTTATTATCGAAAAGAAACACTAATTCAGGAGTGTGGCGCAGATCCATTGCTTTAGCGATATGAGAGCGAAAAAAACCTCGCGCTCTCTCCATTCCCTTTTGGGCTGCCGAAGCAGAGTTGCCTTCAAGAAGCGAGTAGTATATCTTGGCTCGCTTCAAATCAGGTGTCATCTGCACCTTGGAGATACACACCCCGCTCAGCCTGGAATCGCGAACTGTCTGCTGTAACAGGATAGAGAGTTCCTGATGAATTGCCTCAGCAACTCTCTCGGGACGCGAACTTTTCGGTCGTCCCAGCCCGGGTAGGTTAAAATCAAATTCCATGAGTTCCGCCTTAAAATCTTTCCCGGCCCGTTGCCAGATTACAGAGTTGCCTGGACCTCATCCATGACAAAGGCCTCAAGGGTATCGCCGATTTTGATGTCGTTATAATTTTCCACCCCGATTCCGCACTCGTAGCCGGTGGCCACTTCTTTGACATCGTCTTTAAAACGCCTGAGCGAGTCAATGACTCCAGTGAATATAACCACTGAATCACGCAGGACTCGAATCCCTGCATTGCGTTCAATCTTGCCGTCGATAATAAAACAACCGGCAATGGTTCCGATCTTGGGCACGGAGAAGGTATCTCTGACCTCGGCGGTTCCGATGACGCGTTCGACAAATTCCGGCTCCAGCATGCCCACCATAGCCTTTTCAATATCTTCCAAGGCATGATAGATAACATCATAGGTGCGGATATCAACATGTTCCTGCTCAGCAAGCTCTTTGACCTTGACCGCAGGACGGACATTAAAGCCGATAATAATCGCATCAGAGGCTGAAGCAAGATGAATGTCATTCTCCGTCACAGCACCGGTTCCCTCATGGAGCACCCGTACCCGGATAACATCAGTGGATAATTTCGCCGCTGCCTGACCAAAGGCCTGCAACGTTCCCTGAACATCGGAACGAAGAATAACGCGCAATTCCTTCATCTCCTGCTCAGCCATTTTTTCAAACAGATTATCCAGTGAAACCTTGGATACAGAGGCCAATTCAGATTCACGAACCTTGAGCTGACGGACATCGGAAACAGATTTCGCCATTTTCTCATCCGTGACAACCAAGAACTCATCACCGGCCTGGGGCACACCGGATAATCCCTGGACCTCAACCGGCAAGGAAGGACCTGCCTCGTCAACAAATTCACCGCGATCATTAATCAGGGAGCGCACCTTACCGCTGTATTGTCCGGCAATAAAATAATCGCCAGTGCGCAAGGTTCCCTCCTGCACCAAGACCGTTGCAACAGAGCCTCTGCCCTTATGCAATTGCGCTTCAATCACTGTCCCTTTAGCCTTTCGAGCTGAATCAGCTGTTAACTCAAGAACTTCAGCTTGCAACTGAATACTTTCCAGTAACTCTTCAACACCAATACCTTTCTTAGCCGAGGTCTCGCAGAAGATCGTATCTCCGCCCCAGTCTTCAGGAATCAGGCCAAAATCACCCAGCTCACGAATAACACGAGCCGGATCGGCATTTTCTTTATCAATCTTATTAATTGCCACGACAATGGGCACCTCAGCCGCCTTGGCATGAGCAATAGCTTCCTTGGTCTGATTCATGACACCGTCGTCAGCAGCAACAACGAGCACCACGATATCCGTAACCTTGGCACCACGGGAGCGCATTTCCGTGAAAGCAGCATGGCCGGGTGTATCAACAAAGGTAATATCTCCAGACGGGGCTTGTACATGATAGGCACCGATGTGCTGGGTAATACCGCCTGCTTCTCCCTCGGCAACATCTGTTCTTCGGATAGCATCCAAAATAGATGTTTTACCGTGATCAACATGGCCCATAACAGTGACAACAGGAAAACGAGGCTGCCTTTCTCCACCTTTTTCTTCTTTCTGCAGAGCCTCAATTCCCAGCTCTTCCGTCATGCCCTGTTCAACCTCATAGCCAAAATCAGCCGCCACCAAGGTCGCTGTGTCCAGATCAAGGGCCTGATTCAGGGTGGCCATCACGCCGAGTCCCATCAGCTTCGCAATGACCTCATTGGCCTTAATCCCCATCCGTTTCGCAAGGTCACCGACATTGATCGTGTCAAAGACTTTGATCCGTCTTTTAATGGCCTTACTCTCAGTCACCGGCGTGGAAGAAACCTTACTTTTACGGCGTTTGTCTTTTTTCCTCCGTCCCCGGTACGACTGATTATAGTCGCCGCCGCCACCGCCTGAAAAATCGACCCGCTGACGACCTTTTCTGGCCGTTTTACCAGGCTTTTTGGTCTTATCTGGAGTTGTCTCTATCTCAACAACGCGCTTGGTTTTCTTGCGGTCCTTACCACGTCCAGCAGCAGGCGTCGGATTCTGGGCTTCGGGGGCCGCAGCAGCTGGCCCACCCTTTCTCCCCCCTCTGCTTGGTCGAGGAGTATTACGACGCGGTGCGGGTTTCTCTGTATCTGCTAAATTCAACTCTACCCGACCAACGATTTTTGCAAGCCCTTTAGCACGTTTCGGCTCTTTGTTCCCTGGAGCTTTTTTCTGGGCATTCGCCTCGTTGCTCCCCTGTGCTGCTGCTTCTGAAGTGACAGTCTTGTTCCCTTTGCTGTCGCTTTCTGCAGTAGCTTCCCCTACCTTTGCCACCGGTTGCTGTTGAGCAGGAAGCTCCGCTTCCGTTTTAGCCGGTTGCGATACCGTATCTGCTGTCGCAGAAACCTCATCTTTCAATGCTGCTCTCACCTTATCTTTCCCGTCCTGCTCTTTCGCTTCAGCTTTTTGGGCGATCTCATCTTTCAACGCTTTTGAACGACGTCGTACCACTGTTGTAGTTTTCTTTTTTTGTACCACAGCTGTTTGTTTTTTCATCCCTATCGGCTTTTCGGTGACTTCAGCAGTTGCCTTGCCCAACACTTTACGGCGAATATCGGCAGCCATATTGTCGTCAACTGTAGAACTGAGGCTCTTGACAGGATACCCCATATCTATCAATTTATCTGCCAGCTCTTTGCTTTTGAGACCGGCTTCCTTTGCCAGTTCGTAAATGCGGACTCTGCTCATCAAGTACTCCCGTAACCTTTTCTCTTGGTATTGCGTTAACTCAAGTTCTAAGTTACACGTTAAGTTATCCATGAAGGCGAAATGCTCGCCTCAGCATTTTCTTCTTCTTTGACAGCCGATTTCTGCACTGCTCATCTTTGCAGCTGTACACCCCTCGACCGGACATTCTGCCGTCCAAATCCTCCTGCAAGGCGCCCTCACACCATACCAAGCGAACAAGCTCACTTCTTTCGGCCTTCCGTCCGCACCCTTTACAGGTGCGAATCGGGATATGCCCTTTCTTCACTTCGTTATTAAAACCTCATGACAGTCTGTTACCATCTACAGTGTCCTGCTCCTGCGGGGACAAAATCTCCTGATCCTGAGCAGGTTGCTCTGGAACATTTCCAGGCATAATCTCCTGCCCTTGCTCCTGGGCAGGTTGCGCTGGAATATTTTCAGGCAGATCTTCCTGTTCAACCGTATTTCCAGGCATTACTTCATCTTCTTCGTCGTCATTCACAGCCTGCTGAGGCACAGACTCGTCATCAGTGATCCTGTTGCCCAATTCGTCATCCGATGCGTCGCCCGATATTTCTTCAGCCTGCTCAACCGGTGTGGAAAAAAGACGTTCTGCTTCATCCAGAGGGCTGTCTGCTATCACGGGGATATCCGCAGCCTGGAGTTTCAGAACAGCAGCCTGATCTTCACTGACACCGACAAATCGCATAATACTTTCAATATCAGCTTCAGCAAAGTCCCTTGCTGAATGTATATCGGCCGCAACCAATTTATCCGCTTTTGCCTCATCAACCCCGTCAATGACCAACAGACTCTTATATCCCGACTTGCGAGATTCTCATAGCGTTGTTCACTCTTTACATCAATACGCCAGCTCAGTAGACGGGAGGCGAGCCGAACGTTCTGTCCCTGCCGACCTATGGCCAATGACAGCTGGTCATCCGGGACAACGACCAGCAAGGAATGCTGCTCTTCATCAACGATCACCATACTCACTTCGGCTGGTGCCAAGGCATTATAGACGTATTTCGCCGGATCTGGACTCCAGGGCACAATATCAATACGCTCTCCCTGAAGCTCCTGCACCACATTCTGTACCCTGGCACCTTTCATGCCCACACAGGCACCTACCGGGTCCACATCGGATTCCGTTGAGGTAACGGCAATTTTCGCACGAAATCCCGGCTCGCGGGCAGCACCCATGATTTTCACAATCTGCTCGGCGATTTCCGGCACTTCGAGCTCAAATAATTTAATTAAAAATTCATTACAGGTTCGACTCAAGATCAGCTGGGAGTCACGAGACTCCTGCCGAACCTCCTGCAAGTAAGCTCGAATCCGATCGCCCTGTTTAAAGGATCGTTTAGGGATCTGCCCTTCACGCGGTAACACGGCATCGGTTCGACCAAGATTGATGACCATCTTTCCGCGTTCAAAACGCTGCACAATACCGTTGACTATGGAGCCTTCCCGATCTCGGAACATCTCAAAAATAACTTCTCGTTCCGCGTCTCTCAGTCGATGAATAATAACCTGCTTGGCCGACTGTGCTGCAATGCGACCGAGCTCAGCAATATTCTCCATCTTTTCACCGAGATCATCCTCAAGTTCGATATCTGGGTCAAGCACTCTTGCGTCGTCGATATGGATTTCGGTATCCTCATCCCAAACATCGTCAACCACTGTGCGATATTGAAAGGCCTCAATCTCACCGAGTTCTTCGTTGAACTGTACCTCTATATCACGTCGACCGCCGAATTTTTTTCGCACTGCGGACCGCACAGCTTCTTCAATGGCATCCACCAGTAATGTACGATCAATGCCTTTATCTCGACAAATCTGATCAAGTATACGCTTTAAATTTTCTCCACCAGACATCATTTTTTCTCCACCTTCGACCTTTGCCGAAGCATACAGTAAGGCCAGATATTCAGAGCCGTTAGAGGCTCAGACGTGCTCGTGCAACAGCTCTAAGGTCAATCACCATCTGTTTCGCGTCGGAGCCGTCCACCGCCAACGTTATACTGTTCTTTTCTTCATTCACACCTGTTAAAATTCCGCAAAAAACGCGTTGATTATCAACAGGATCATTGAGTTTCACTCTGATTTTTTTCCCAGAGAAACGAATAAATTCCTCTAAACGTTTCAACGGGCGTTCTGCTCCCGGCGATGAGACTTCAAGGGTGTACGCATGTCGTATAATGTCTTCGACTTCTAGGTAGGTCGCCACTTGTCTGCTGACAGAGGCACAGTCATCAACATTAAGACCCTCGTTACGGTCAATGAATAGTCGCAGTACCCAGCCGGATTCCTGCCTGAACTGCACTTCCACCAGTTCCAAGCCCATCTCATCAAGAAGAGGGGTGGCAAAATTTTCAACTATTCTGATTACTCGATCCGTTCCCACACAGCACCTTCACTACAACTATAAAAATATTTTGTTTTTCCAGAGGCAGAGGCCGCAAATATTGGCAACCCTGATTATCTGTTATACCCTTCGTCCCTATTATATCGACGAAATCATCAAAACTGGGCATATCTCCGATAAAAACAATAAAAAAAAGCGGGCAAAGCCCACTTTCACAACATCCCGAAACTGTTGAAAGCTATGCTGACATCAAACAAATGACAACATCTGCTCCAGGTAACTGATGGAGCGGGTAACGGGGTTCGAACCCGTGACCCCAAGCTTGGGAAGCTTGTACTCTGCCAACTGAGCTACACCCGCCCCCACATCTGTTACCAGCACTGCATAAACGCCACCCTGTCGGATTTTCACACATCCTGTCTCTCTTGATGACCCTTAACATCAGCGCATTAAGAACTGGTTATATATTCAAGAAAAAGTTTTTTGTCAAGTCACAACCGAAAGCATAGTAAAGAAACGATCATATCTCGCAGATCTTTTTCAGTGTTTCTGTAACGTGCTAGCCATGTTTTTCAGAATAAATAAAGCAGCATGCAACTGGTTATCTTTTGCTAACCGATCAGAAATTTCATTTACGGCAAGATTTTTCGACCGAGTCTTTTTCTTCTTTTTTTGCCCCTGCTCATCAATCTTTTCATAACCGTTATTTTCAAAATGATGCGGCAAATCTTCCTCTCGCAAGCGAATATCAGGGGCGCTCCCCTGCCCTGTTATCTCTTTTTCCTCATAGGGAATAATCATATCCGGCACAATTCCTGTTGCCTGAATAGACCTTCCGCTGGGTGTATAATAACGAGCAGTGGTTAGTCGGACACCTGCCCCGTTAGGCAAAGGGACAACTGTCTGCACTGACCCCTTACCGAAGGTCCTTGTTCCCAAAATAACAGCTCTTTTATGATCCTGCAAGGCACCAGCAACAATCTCTGACGCACTGGCAGAGCCTCCGTTCACCAGCACAATCACCGGAAAGGTATATCGAACTTTCCCCGGATGTGCCTCAAAATGCATATCATTTTCTTTTTCGCGCCCCCTTGTGGTCACAATAACTCCGCTTTCAAGAAGAACATCAGCGATCTGCACAGCTTGATCAAGCAACCCACCAGGATTATTACGCAGGTCAAGAATAAGCCCCTGAATCACTCCGTCCTTTGCAGCTTTGCGCAACGCCTTCTTAAAATCACGGGTTGTGGTGGCTTGAAAACTTGTAATTTGAATACGATGGAAGCCTTTTTCAAGTTTTTGCGCAATGACTGAGTGGTGTGGAATAATATCACGAACAAACACCATATTCAGCAGCTCATTCAGACCGGCACGTCTGATGGTGATCGCTACTTTTTCCCCCTTATTTCCTCGCAGTATTTTTACTGCATCCGGCAAGGTCATACCTTGGGTGGATATATTATTAATCCTGACAACCTGATCACCGGCCTTCACGCCTTGCTTATACGCAGGAGTACCGGCAATCGGCGAAACGACCGTTAATACTCCGTCACGAACCGTCACCTCAATGCCTATCCCGCTGAAGCTGCCCCTGGTGTCTTCCTGAAGCTCCTTAAAATCCTCTGGTGACATATATGACGAATGAGGATCAAGCGAGTTAAGCATGCCATTAATGGCCCCTATAAGGACATCACTGCTCTCCACCTTGTCCACATAATGCTTCTGTAAGAGATCAAGAACATTAGCAAAGGTCTCAAGATGTTTATAGGTCTCCGCTTCCTTCTGTCCCTTCTCTGTTGCAGAATACACCGGATAAGCAGAAGTGATGCAAAGCAAGAGCAGAATGAGCTGTAAAAGTTTTCTTTTCATAAACTTGATTTTTATGAAAAGAATTTGCACCAAGCCCCTAACAAAATGAGCCTCTCCAAAAAAACGTGTTCAAAAAAATACTTACAGTCTATCAGATTATCAATCGTTCGGCATTTTTTTCTGACCCTAGCACCTACCCGAAGCCAACATTTTACAAAAATTAAAACTCATTTGCCGAGCTTTTTTCTATCTCAAGCCATTCCAAAGGATCCAATGGCGTATTGCTGTGCCGAATTTCAAAATACACGCCAGGATCATAGAGCGTTGCAATATCGCCGCTGGCCCCAATTTCCTGATCTTGCTCAACAGTATCTCCCTTGTGAACAAAAATTTCATCGAGACGGGCTGTAATGGTAAAGTAATTCCCACCGTGATCAATAATAACAGCATTGCCATAACCGCGTTTATAATCTGCAAACACGACATTGCCCTTGTACACGGCATGCACAGAGGTTCCCGGCTCAATGGCAACGGTTATACCTTTCGTGGTATCCCCTTTTCTCAAACCAGTTTGGATGCTGTCTCCAAAGCGATAGAGCACAGTGCCCGTGACAGGAGCAGACAATCGTCCTTTTCCCAAGAGGAGTCCCTGCTCCTTATCAAGCTTATCCTCAATCCTGAGCCTCATCAGGTCATCCAGCAGGTCCTGTTCCGCCTGACGCATATCATCAACAGCCAATTGATAGACGCTTTTTTCCTGCTTAATCGCATCCAACAACTGCTCTTGTTCTGCACGCAAGATAAAGAGAACCTGCTGTTCCTCTTCAGACTGACGAACCAACTCTTCAAGTAATGATTTTTCCAGCTCACGCGAGAGCACGGCCTGCTCCAACTCATTCAAGGCATCTCGGTATTGCAGGACAATATCTTTATCATATGCAACTAAATTCTCAAATGAATCAGAAAAAAGCATGAGCTCGGGAAGCTCCTTCTTAGAAAAGGTCACATTAAGCATGCCGACCCTTCCCATCATATAAAAAGACCGTAGCCTTTTCAGCATGTGCCCCTTAAGGCTGTTTCTCTTTTCTTCTGCCTGACCGATTTTCTCATTGAGATCCTGCAACACCTTTTTCTGTTCAATTAATCGTCGTAGCAGAACCGTTGCTTTTTCCTTCTGCCGAGTAAGCTTACGGTTTATCTCATCTAGCTGGTCAAGAATTTCACGCTCAGCCTCATTTTTCTGCTGAATTTTATCAAGCTGTATCTTGATATCATGCTGCAACTCCCCGATATGGATCCTTACCTTATTCTGCTCATTTGAGGCGACCGCCTCTTCTGGAAAATCTGCCAGGCCAAGAACAACGCAAAGAAGCGGCAGGAAAAGGCGTATCAACAAAGGGCGCAGTAATATACAGGCCTTCATACTCACAGATTGAGAATCTTGCGGGTTGAGGTGAAACTTCCCCCTGCGCAGAGGAGTACAGCCAATAAAATTATCATGCCAACAGATGTTCCACTGAAAAAATTAAAGGTAAACATCCCCTGCATTGCCTGCCCGCTGAAACGAAGCTGAATCCAACTGAACAGAAGATAGAGAGCGCCGAGTCCGGTTCCGGCCCCAAGGACTCCAAGAATGGCACCTTCCAGGAAAAAAGGAAAACGGATATAATTATCCGAAGCGCCCACTAGGCGCAAGAGTTCCAGCTCTTTTTTTCGAGTCAACATGGTCAGGCGGATAGAATGGCCCATCATAAAGGTTGTGGTCAGGATGAGCAGCGCACCTGAAAGGAGAACAATAATACGGAGCAACTGGATAAAGGAATAAAAACGTTCCACCCACTCCCTACCGTACTGCACTTTGAGCACCCCTGGAAGAGACTGAAGGTATTCGGAAAAGAGTTTTATCCGCGACAGTGTATCCAGGCTTCTCTTGGGAAAGATCTCAATAGAGGGCGGCAGAAAATCATGGGGTATTTCCTGTAAAACATCCTCGTTCTCATTCAGTTGCTCCTTAAAACGATCATAGGCCTCCAACCGAGAAACAAACTCTATCCTTTCAACCTGATCAAATTTTTCAATTTTATGGCGATATTCCTCTTGCAGGGAATGATCCGGTTGCTCTTCCAAATAAACAATCAGGCGGAGATCATTATTTAAGAGATCGCCTGCATGGAGGGCATTCATGTAGACCAAGTAAAAAAAAGCAAAAATCAGGACAGATAGGGTAATAGTCACCAGAGAGAGGAGTTGACTGCGCCAGGTTTCAATAATATTGCGCCAAGTCTGACTGAGAACAGCAAAGAGAAATTTCATACTCCGGCCCCTTTTCTCCTGACATCCCCAAGAACACCAAGCTCCCCAAGATCAATATCTCCGAGATCACCGAGGTCTCTGTTCATGATAATCTGATCACCGAGCTTGTCCTCCTGATGACCGCTTTTGGCTGCCTTCAGAGTGGCGGTATCGGTCACACCGGTCGCAGCTGTGGACGCAATAGGTACAGTGGATTTAGTGGATTCAGTCGATTCGCCGAAATCATTCGATTCACCGGCAACAAGCATCCGTCCCTGTTCAATGGTGACGACTTTGCTGCCCGGATAATTATAAATGGAATGATCATGGGTGGCGATAAGCAATGTCGTCCCTTTCTCGTTATAATGATGAAAGAGGTCCATCACCAACTCGGTGGTCTCTGTATCAAGGTTACCGGTGGGCTCGTCAGCAAGGAGAAGTACCGGGTCATTAGCTACAGCCCTGGCAATGGACACTCGCTGCTGTTCCCCCCTGGAAAGCTTCCCGGCCCGGGTATTCACTTTATCTGACAGCCGAAGCAGAGACAATAATTTCCCGGTTCGTTGCCGGATAAACGACCTGCTCCGATAGGCCACTTCCATGGAAAAGGCAATATTCTGGGCCACGGTTTTGTCCGGTAGCAGTTTAAAATCCTGGTATGCCACCCCGATGCTCCGACGCAACTCCTGCATTTGCGCACCGGTTAATTTATTCAGTTCCTTACCTGCAACCTCAATATAGCCTCGATCCGGTGTGTCAATTCCACACAGCATGCGAAGCAGGGTGGTTTTTCCAGCCCCGCTCATACCCGTGAGGTAACAGATCTCTCCCTTGTTAATCCGCAGGGATATATCCGCGAGAGCCTGGATATCCGGGGGATATACCTTGCTGACCCGAATCAGCTCGATCATGGCCTGTCCGTCTTCTTCTGTCATCATAAAACGCAATGAACCGCCCTGTCCAAAAGACAGGTATCAAGGTTAGACTAATTTTTCAAAGTACTCTGCTTGGCAACTTATCTTGGCAACTTATGCTGAATGCTCAAAGATAGCATCAAAGACGGCAAAAACCTGCTCAATAACCTTACTATCTTCTGCCAGCTCTAAATACGAGGCCCCACTGAGTTCCTGATCAATCAGGTCGTCACTGGAGGAAATAATCCCGGCCAAGTCCATATCCGCCTCAGCAACAGCCTCGTCAATTTTTGCTTGCAGAGCCCGAGGAACCGGATCAGGTGCCCTGTTGACCATCAGATACTGGTGCTTGATTTCTAGCTTGAGCGGGCCGGTGATATCGGCGATCCGGCGGGCAGTCATGATGCCACGGGCAGAAGGATCGGAAACAATGAACAGGTAGTCAATACTGCGCAGGTTCATCCTGCTCAGATGTTCCATCCCCGCCTCATTGTCCACAATAATGTATTCGTAGTTGTCTGCCAGCTTGTCCATCGTCATGGCCAGATACTGATTGGCAGCGCAATAACAGCCCGGCCCATCGGGTTGGCCCATCACCATCAGGTCAAAGCCTGTCTCTTCGATCAGGGCCTGATGAATTTTCATCTCCATGTACTGGTCCCTGCTCATACCTGTAGGCATATCGCCCTTCAACTCCTTACGGATTTCTCCAAGAGTTGTTTGCACGTCGAGGCCGACCAGCTCATTCAGATTAGCGTTTGCATCGGCGTCCACAGCAAGAACCGGGGTCTTTTTGCGGGCGATGAGATATTTCAGAAGCAGGGCCGAGGTTGTTGTTTTACCGGTCCCACCCTTACCGGCGAGTGCTATAACTTTGGTCATTGAATTGCCTTGAGATTGCCTTGAATATAAAAAATTCCTGTCATAACTGTCATGAAACAGTATCAATCACACGTATACAGTGGTGAACTATACCCTAAAGGTTCGTTGTTTCCAAGTGAAACGGAAAGGAAAAAAGATGTTCCTTATGATTCC
Source organism: Candidatus Electrothrix aarhusensis (assembly GCA_004028505.1). GTDB lineage: Bacteria > Desulfobacterota > Desulfobulbia > Desulfobulbales > Desulfobulbaceae > Electrothrix > Electrothrix aarhusensis. Next base: position 24,346 of record MTKO01000080.1, on the reverse strand, counting down.
CGGTAGACGGAATCGCAAGTATGTTTTATCTTTTCATTCCATATATCCAGACGGAGGAATCTTCCGCCTGTGTACAAACATTATATGGGCATTGCACGTTAGATACAGCAACTTGGCACTGCAATGTGGACCAAGATCGCCCTTTCCGTTTTTTCTCGAAAAAATTCAGCGATATTAAGGCTTTTAAGATTTCTTAAGATTTAACTTACACAAAAAAAATGCTTTTCTCAACAACCCAAATTCTCACCTATGCCGGTCCGCCTTTGCTCGGTGCCCTTATCGGTTATTTGACCAATAAGGTGGCGATCCGCATGCTCTTTCGCCCCCTGAACCCTTGGTACATTCTGGGCAAACGGGTTCCCATGACCCCAGGGATCATTCCTTCCAAGCGCCATGAACTTGCCGAAAACATCGGCGACATGGTGGGTGAAAAACTGCTCACCGCAACAGATATTGGCACGGCCCTGTCCGCAGAGCCTTTCCAGGATCATCTCTATCAGATCGTGGACGATCAGGTTCAGGATATTTTAGTCCGTGACTTAGGCCCGATCCAGACCGTCATTCCCCGGCACTTCAGGCCTATGCCCGAATCGGCCTCAGAACCCTGAAGTATCAACTGCGAAGCGGGGTGCGAACCTATATCGACTCTGATCAGTTTCGTGAAACCTTGAACAAGGTTATTCCTGAACAGCTGGAAAAATTCGGCACTCGCAGGCTTGATGAAATACTCCGGGCAGAGGACCGAAAAGGCTTTTATTGCTTTACAGAAGCCTGTCTTGAAAAAATGGCCGCCTCCCCTGATAACACCAAGCTCCTTGCACGTCGGATACAGGAAGGACTGACCGAGGCGGCAGTATCAGGCAAGGCTGTAGAAGATTTTCTTCCAGAAGAACTGGTCCAACTGATCTGCGCAACCATTGAGCAACAGGCACCGCAGCTCTTACGCCGAACAGCGGATATGCTAGCGGAGCCTTCCATGCGTGATCGGCTCGTTATCGCTATCAAGGGAGGGGTAGAGGATTTTCTGGATAGCCTTGGCCCCATGGCGGCTATGGCTAAAGGCTTTATCGACTTAGACAATATAGACGGGACCATCCGTATCTGGCTGGAAAAAAAGGAAGATGACCTCGCTGACTGGCTGCAACAACCAGATATACAGGAACGAGCAGCCCGCGCCCTTGCTGACCAGACCAAAACCTTTTTGGCTACCCCGCTGGCGAACTTGCTGATTCATGTTGAGCAGGAAAAACAGGAGGCGATCTGTTACCAGCTTGCTGAAAAAATTATGGCAATGCTCAGCTCAAAAAAAATGCAGCAACTGATCTCTGATACCATCAGAAATCAGTTTGAGACGCTGATTGACCACGGACGCCTTCCACTTGCCGATTGTGCGGCCCTGCTCCTGAACAAAGATCAGGCTGAGAGGATGCGTCGAAGCCTTGTTAACGAGCTGTCCAGGGTTCTTCGCTCTGAACAGACAGGGGAATTGCTCGACAAGATCATCAATACGATGGTGGACCGAATGACATCAAAACCGCTGGGTATTCTCCAAAACCTGATGCCAGCAGGAATCCGTAACGGCATCACCGAGTACATCGTCCTTTCAGCCAATAAAATGCTGGTTCGTGAAGTACCGGGCTTGGTGCATACCCTGAACATCAGGGACATGGTCAAGGAAAAAGTAAATTCCCTTGACCTGATGCGCCTTGAGGGCCTCCTTCTCTCTATTATGGAAGAGCAGTTTAAGTACATTAACCTGTTTGGTGCCCTGCTCGGATTCATGATCGGATTGCTTAACCTGATCGTTATATTGATGTAGATCCCCAAAGATCCCCAACGGCCCTATTATGCAAGAGAAAGATTCCACCTCCAAACCAGATAAAGCGAGGAGTGTACCAACTCCATCCGCCCCTGCTCCTTCGCATAACGAGGAGGACAGGAGCTTTCTGGACTTTTATGGAGAAAGGAAGCAAGAGCAGCCTGAGCAGACTGACCAGTTTTCCTCATGTTTCTTTGTACGGTTCCTTTGTATTGCTGGAGTTCTCGCAGGACTGCTCATTTACCTGAATGACGCCTTTCATGCGTTCTCCCTGGGTGAGGACTCAGGGCAGATTCTTTATGCAGGTATCTTCATTCTCTTTGCCAGCGCGACCTTGGCATCAGGAAACATGTGGAGAAAAATTAAGCAACTTGCCATCTGGGCGGTCATCGGCTTGGTCTTCATGGTGGGGTTCAGCTATCGTTACGAGCTGGCCGGAATAAAGGATCGGCTTCTCTCCGAGATAATGCCCTCCAAAGGTCTCCAGAATACACCTAACTCTGTAACCTTTCCCGTGTCCTCGGATGGGCATTTCTATATTCGCGCTGAAGTAAATGGCGTTCCTGTTGTTTTTCTAGCCGACACAGGAGCCAGCAGTATCGTGCTTTCTCCTAGCGATGCAAAAAGACTGGGAATAAATCCCGCAGAGCTTGCTTTTGACCGCATCTATGAAACGGCAAATGGGGTTGTCCGAGGCAGCTCTGTCAGGATTGACTATTTCAGGGTACAAGGAATCCAGCTGCATGATATCAGGGTCTCGATTAATGAGGCGGAAATGAGCAACTCTCTATTGGGGATGACCTTTTTCAAGCGATTGAAACGCTATGAGGTCAAGGAAGACAAACTGACGTTGTACTGGGAGCCATAAAGAAATTATATGAAAAAACGCATCCTCTACGGCATTGCCAACTACGCTGAGCTAGTGGAAAAGAATGGCTATTTTGTCGACAAAACCTCTTGGCTTGCTGAGTTGGAGCAGGTGAACAACCCTGTCTTCCTCCGGCCGCGCCGCTTTGGCAAATCCCTGCTCTGCTCTCTCCTTAACCATTATTACGACCTCAATACAGCAGGCCGCTTCAGCGAACTCTTCGGCCATACCTGGATAGGACAGCACCCGACCGGCAAACAGAACAGCTGCTTTATCCTGCACCTGAATTTTTCCGTTATCGAACCAGGAAAAACCCTTGGTGCTATTGAGCGCAGCTTCAAGGTGCATTGCAATTATCTGATCAAGTATATGCGCAATAAATATGCTCTGCTCAAGGATATGCCGGAGATTGACACCGATGATCCGGTGTCGGACTGCCTGGGCAGGCTGCTCAGCTACCTGCATGATCACCAGCTGCCGCCGCTGTACATCATCATTGATGAATACGATAATTTTGCCAATCAGCTGGTCACAGCCAATAAGGATCAGCTTTACCGGGAATTAACAGCGGACAACGGCTTTTTCAAAACCTTTTTCAAGATTCTGAAGCAGGGCCGGGAAACGCAGAGCATCTCCAATGTCTTTATCACTGGCGTGTTACCTATCACTATGGATGATATGGCCTCGGGTTTTAACGTGGCTACCTTTCTGACTTTGGATCCTCGATTTGAAAACATGCTGGGCTTCACCCAAGCCGAAACAGACACCCTAGTCGATGCGGTCTTTCAAGACCAGAATCTTGATCCAACCACCCGTTCCGAGGTGGGTACGCTGATGAAAAACCAGTACAACGGCTACCAGCTCATCACCGATGACGGAGAAAGCCTCTATAATTCAACCTCGGTGCTCTATTTCCTCAACTGGCTCCAGAATCACAAAACTATCCCCAAGCACCTGACCGACCTCAACCTCAAAACTGATATTTCTTGGGTACGCCGTCTGACCGCCTCTAACCCGGCCCTGACCGAGGAATTTGTTGATCGCCTGACCCTGCACAACAGTATTGCCTATGACGATACTTTTTTGGTTGAGAAATTCAATATGTACCAGTTTTTTGAACCCTCCTTTTTTCCGATCTCCTTTTTTTACCTCGGCATGCTGACCCGCAAGGATGATTTTTTCCTCTGCCTGCCCAATATGAACATGCGCACCATCTTTGTTCAATATTTTAATGAAATTCATCATATCGACGTATCCACCCGCTATGCCGAGATCATGCAGGCCTTTGCCAACAAGCCCGACCTGGAACAGCTTTTTGCCGGGTATTGGCAGGAGTATGTTTCCCAGCTGCCCGAGGCTATCTTTCAGCAGGTGAATGAAAACTTCTACCGCACCACCTTTTACGAACTGTGCAGCCGTTTTCTTTCCCGCTGGTTTGTCTGGCATGTGGAGCGTTCCTATCCCCAGGGGCGAAGCGATCTGGAATTTGTGGGCAAGTATAATGAAAAATATGCGGGCCTGCGCTGGGTAGTTGAATTCAAGTATTTTTCCAATACTGAGCTGAGGAAGATGAAGACAAGCATTGAGGATTTCCAGGTACGAATTGAGGATACAGAGCAGATTAATGGCTATGCCGAGGGGTTACGTGCGGAATATCCTAAGGCGGAGATTTCTAAATTTGTGATCTACTGTTTCGGTAATCAGGGGTTCCGGGTGTTTCAGGCAATGTAAGATAACGGGCAATCCTGTAAGCTTGTCAAATTAATGCAAAGGCGATACAGTGAATTTGTGGTCGGATAAAACAGCAGACAACGAATGTTCAGACAGGCTGATCTGAAAAAATATCTATGAATTTTGAATGGGACAAAACAAAGGCACGCACTAACAAAAAGAAGCATGGCGTTTCCTTTACAGAAGCCTGCGAAGTGTTTAATGACGAACACTCGTCCTGTGTCTATGACCCGGATCATTCCTATGAAGAAAACCGTTTTTTGCTCTTCGGCGTTTCTTCTAAAGGGACACCGCTTGTTGTATCCTACACCGAACGGTCAGGCACGATTCGTATTATTTCAGCACGGCGGATGATCCGCCAGGAGCGTAAAGCATATGAAGGATAAGGATACATTACGATCAGAATATCCTGCTGAACTGATTAAATCAGGAGAGCGGGGAAAATACGTAAAGTCATATAGGGAAGGAACCAATATAGTTGTCATTGCGCCTGATCTGCATAAGCTGTTTCCTGACTCGGATTCGGTTAATCGTGCTCTTCGCAAGTATGCAAAAGAACATCGTATGACCTTGACATAGAACTGAGAATACCGAGCAAACGGTGAGATGGTGTTCTTTATCTATGAAGGCAGGGTTGTGGAGTCACGGATATGCCCTGACTTCCCTGCGAATTAGGGAGGTTTAAGGCGGACAGGTACTGTAACTACCTCTTTTAGAAAGAACAATAATAAGAATCCTAAGACCAAGGTAAAGTTATCATGACTACAATTATTCAAACCATTATTATGGCTGTTCAAACAGTCATCTTGTTTTTTGGCTTACTAAGCTTATATCATATGAAAAAGCAAGAGGCCATGCAATCATATATAGCCTTGAGCGATAGGCTTTTTCATCAGAACTCGCTTGAATTGCAGGACGTTTACTTATTTGCATCGCTTGATTACCCAGATGGTAAATATCCAAACGAAGAAGACAGCGTTGAAACGCGGAAGAGGCAAATAAAGCATTATTTATTTATGCAGTTCACCATGTATGAGCAAATGTTTTGCCTTCAAGAGTTATGCGATAGGCAGGCTATGCAGGCTTGGAATAAACGCTTCTTCTATCTGGTAAAAAAGGAGAGGATGAGTGGATATTGGAAAGATGAATACATGAAACAATCATGCGATGAATTCAAGAAGTTTGTAAATTTTTGTCTTGAAGCTAAGTCTCATGAGGAGTTAATTAAATTTTTCAATAAACGTAAACAAACATTCATTGCCCGGTATGGGTTACTAGGCATTGCTCGTTTTCTTCCGTCTGTAATGGCTAAAAAGTAGAGTAATGCCGTAGCCAAGCTTGAACGCGGCAACAATGTTCACACATATTGAGCAGGCTGCAATATATTGCACGGCTGCAAAGTATGGCTGGCCTTCAGTGACAGCGCAAAAGGGTACCAATTCAATCAGCTCATCTTTAACCACCAAGTAACTATTTCCAACATTTTTTAATATGACAAACATCGACACCCCAGCCAAACCCCTAGACTTCATCCGCCAAATCATCGCCGAAGACCTCAAGTCCGGCAAGCACAGCAACATCGTCACCCGATTCCCCCCGGAACCCAACGGCTTCCTCCACATCGGGCATGCCAAGTCCATCTGCCTGAACTTCGGCATTGCCAAGGAGAACAACGGGGTCTGCCATCTCCGCTTTGACGACACCAATCCAGGCAAGGAATCCACCGAATACGTGGACGCCATCCAGAAAGACGTGCGCTGGCTGGGCTTTGACTGGGGCGAGCATCTCCATTTTTCCTCAGATTATTTTGACCAACTCCACGAATTCGCGGTCCAGCTGATCAAAATGGGCAAGGCCTATGTCTGCCACCTTAACGCGGACGATATGCGCGAATACCGGGGCACCCTGACCGAGCCGGGTAAGGACAGCCCGTACCGTGACCGCTCGGTAGAGGAAAACCTTGCCCTGTTTGCGCAGATGAAGAACGGCGAACTGGCCGAAGGCACCTGCTCCCTGCGGGCCAAGATTGACATGACCTCGCCCAATATGATCATGCGCGACCCGGCCATTTACCGGATCATGAACAAGGATCACCACCGCACCGGTGACACCTGGTGCATCTACCCGATGTACGATTTCTGCCACTGCCTGTCCGACATGATCGAGCAGATCACCCATTCCATCTGCACCCTGGAGTTTGAAAACAACCGGGCTGTCTACGACTGGGTTCTGGATACCCTGGCCACCCCCTGCCGCCCACGCCAGTACGAGTTCGCCCGCTTGAACATCAACTTCACCGTGATGAGCAAGCGTAAGCTGCTCCAACTTGTCGAAGAAAACCATGTGGACGGCTGGGACGACCCCCGGATGCTGACCATCTCCGGCCTGCGGCGGCGCGGCTATACCCCCGCCTCCATCCGTAATTTCTGCGATACCATCGGGGTGGGCAAGCGTGATTCCTGGATCGACATGGGCGTGCTGGAAAACTCAGTGCGCGATGACCTGAACGTCGATGCACCCAGAGTCATGGGCGTGCTCAACCCACTCAAGATCGTGATCACCAATTACCCGGAAGAGCAGGAAGAAGAACTGGAAGCGCAGAACCATCCCCAGAATCCGGACATGGCACCCGCAAGGTTCCCTTCAGCCGGGAGATCTATGTTGAACGCGCCGACTATCTGGAGAATGCGCCGAGGAAGTTTTTCCGGCTCACCGAGGGTCGGGAAGTACGCCTGCGCTACGCCTACCTGATCACCTGCGACAAGGCCATCAAGGATGAGAACGGCGAGGTCGTTGAGCTGCACTGTACCTATGATCCTGAGACTCGCGGAGGTTCGGCCCCGGACGGACGCAAGGTCAAGGGCACCATCCACTGGGTTTCGGCCAAGCACGGCATCCCGGCAGAGGTACGCCTCTATGACCGGCTCTTCAGCGTGGAAAACCCGGACTCGGACAAGGAAAAGGATTTTAAGGAGTTCTTGAATCCTGATTCCTGTCAGATTCTAGCGAATAGTATCCTGGAGCCCTCGTTGGCGGAACTAAGCTTGGAGGATCGGGTACAGTTTGAGCGGCAGGGGTATTTCTGCTTGGACAGTAAGGAGAGCAGCCCGGACAAGCCGGTCTTTAACCGCATTGTTACTCTGCGGGATAGCTGGGCGAAGATGCAGAAGAAAGGATGATGCTTGACATCTTTTCGCAAAAAACCTACACTGACTGTATCGATCAATAAAAAGGAGAAAATCGTGCAGACGACTATATCGAGCAAATATCAAGTAGTCATTCCCAAACCGGTCAGAGAGCATCTGAATCTCAAGCCGAAACAAAAACTGACCGTCATAGAAAAAGACAAGATGCTCATCCTGATTCCCCACGCCTCGCTTGATGAGTTAAGAGGTATTGCCTCCGGTGCCCGAACCGCTGACTACCGGGAGAAAAAGGATCAAGTCATATGATTATTGTTGACTCCTGCGGCTGGCTGGAATGGTTTACCGACGGCATACTGGCCGACAAATATAAAGAACATCTTGTGGATACAGATAACATCCTGATGCCTGCTATCATTCTCTACGAAGTCTATAAGATTTTAAAGAGAGAGGTCGGCGAAGAAAAGGCGCTACTTGCTGCCGGGTATATGAAAAACGCGCAGGTGATTCCGCTTGATGACACCCTTGCGCTTGCCGCCGCAGATATTGCTCTGTATGAAAAGTTAGCTATGGCGGATGCTATTATCGTAGCGACATCAAGAGCCTATAACTGCAAAATCATCTCTTCTGATGTAGATCTTAAAGGTCAAGTGAACGTGGACTACATCCCCAAAAAACCGTGAGCTTTATCTGGAACGACCGGTCTTTGATCGCATTGTTATCCTGCGGAATAGTTGGGCCAATATGCAAAAAAAAGATGATTATATGATGTGAGGAGAAAAGGCACGCGATGTGCCGTGCCTTTTCACTCCCACCGGGGTACTGTAATCTATGTAATCTGCCGGTGTGTACTACCCAAAAAAGAATGCTTGGCCTGGAAGGTACTGTCTACCAGGCTGTAGTGATGAAACGATTTCATACCAAGGCAAACTTTGATGGCCTTGCGGGTGGCTTCCTACGCAGTGAATTTTATCGCCCTTGATTTCGTACCAAGGAAGATTTGACCAACCATTAGGGTGAGACACTGCCGGATAGATTTTGTTACCCTTTATTTCATACATAGGTAAGCCGCTCCAGCCATCAGGATGAAATGCTGTCGAGTATATCTTATGTTGCCTTATCTCATACCAAGGCGAATCTTGAAATCCATCGGGATGATTGGCAGTAGTTCGTATTGTAGCCATTATAAACTCCAAATTTCAGGGTAGTTTCCGTTAGCAAAAGCGGGGAGCACCGCCCAACGGAAGCCCGGATAACAGCGCATTCTATCCGGGCGGCGTACAGTCAAGGTAAGCTATTATTTGAATTTGGCTGAAACATCCTTAACAGCGTGCTTCAATGCCTCCCAGGCGGATTCGGTCCCTTCCTTGACCGACTCCCACCGTTCCTCTTTGGTATTCCCGAGTTCGGCCAGCTTCGCCTTGCCCTCGTCTACCTTCACTTCGATATCATTGATATGCTGGGTCAATTTAAGCTTCACATCTGCTGATGCCCCGGATGCCTTAGCTTTGAGCTTGTCGATATCCGCCATTAATTCATCCAATCGGGCCTTCATTTTTTGCCGATACAGTTCCTTTTCACTCATTGCATCTTCTCCTGCGGTAAAATTTAGCACCGGATTCGGCACCGCCCTTCATGAGTATGCAACAAACAGTCCCAAGATAAAGCCTCCTGCCTGTATAAGGCAGTATCTTATCACCACCCTTGCACATAAGCAACTGAAAAGAATAATCTTCTCTTTATATATTAGAAGAGGGCACATTGCCTGCCGAAAAGTCACTCCCCTGCGCTAAAGGCCTGTCAATATTCTCTAGTGCTAAGTCATGACTAAGTTTTAGGGTTACTACCTCCAGGTCAAAGCGAAAGAGTGAACAATTGCTGAGACTATCAACCCTAAATTTTAGCTTTTACAGAGCACTAGGGAGAATCTGATCTCGAAGGCTTTTGTACCAGTGACAACACTCTATCTGATGTTATTTTCATGAAAAGTTCTTCATTTCTTAATAAATACAATGATATAAACTGAGAAAGATCAGAACTATGTAATGCCTCGTTATAACAAGACAACAAAAACAGAAAATGAACTTTACTGGGATATAAATGCGGGAGAGTGGTAAATCGGGCCGAAGATCGGTTAGGCAGAAAAAAACGTTAAAGAAAGAATTCTACTCAACATGAGGGCAGGCGTGGCCTACCCTCATGCCTGTTACTCGTTTGACTTGTACAGTGCATCAAACAAGAAATCAGCTTGCAGAAACTGGATTACTTAGCCAGAGACATAATCCACTCAGCAAGTGCTTTCGCATCAGCGTCGGTTACCTTTGCCTGCGGAGGCATAGGCATAGCGGCCTTGTATGTTTCTGCGTTTGCACTTTTGCCACCAGATTTGATGAAAGCTGCAAGGGCTGCAACATCACCACCTGCATTTGTCTCTGCAATCAGTTGCATGCTGGGGCCCATAGCTTTGTCAGCCATTTTATGACAGACCATACAATTATTTGTTTTTGCCAATTCCTCGCTAGCAGAAGCAGAACCAGCAACCAACAGACATGCGACAGCAAAACCAAGTACAGATAACTTCATGACTTCTTCTCCTTAATAAAATAATTTATAATACAAACTGCGTTAAAACCCGTCCCACCGCAACAGTACGCCTTATTCAGAAGCCAATTTCTGAATAAGCATTCGGCTGCGGGGTAGAGTTGTGAACAATATAATCAAAGTCAGGATGAATACATCATGCACAACATATATACAGACATAGCATGTCGTCAAGAAAAAAAACAACAGCACACTCGCATGAGCTAAACGATTATTATAGCCCCTTCACTGCAAGTGGAATCTACAAACCGGCTAAAATGGATTAACGGTCTAACTTTAATTGAAATTTTAAACAAGCATCCCTCTCTCTTATGCTACAGGACACAAATCTACGCAAATGGCAATCAACAGCTGCCACAGCTCGGCATACCTGGATTTGGGTACAATCAACCTAACCAGCCCCTGTTTAGCATCCATTGTGGAGAGGACAGCTAAACCGTCGTAGCCCTCCAGCAGAAAGCGAAACAGGGCTATCCGATCAGGGCGTACTCTGAGGTAAAAGGTTTGCATCCCCTCAGGGGCGCGGCACGCCGTGCCCCTACCTGTATCCTCCATCACACCTTCACACCTTGAGCGAAGAATCGATCCCGCCGATCTGATCCTGGTATTTCTCCAGCACTGGCCCGACCACCTCGTCGAGAAACTCATCAGTTTGCTCAGCAGCCCGGCCCGTGAATTCCTGGTAATTACCGATCATCTCTTCCAGCTCATTCAAGGCAAAGGGCACCCGTTCATCATTAGCCAAACGGATCAGGAGATCATTTTCCAAGCCCTGCTCTTTCACGGCCAAACCCGCTGCCACGGAATGCTCCCGGATAACCTCATGCATGTCTTGGCGGCTCTTGCCCTGCTCCACACAGGCCATGAGGATTTTTTCCGTAGACATGAAAGGCAGCTCCGCCCGCAGATAGCGTTCCACCTGCTTGGGATAGACCACCATGTCGCTGGTGATATTCACGTACAGCTTGAGGATGGCATCGGTAAGAAGAAATGCCTGGGCCATATCCATCCGGCGAATGGCGGAGTCGTCCAAGGTACGCTCAAACCACTGATTAGCTGCGGTGGCGGCAAAATTGGCAGGCAGGCCCATGAGCTTACGAGCCAAGCCGGTCATCCGCTCCGAACGCATGGGATTGCGCTTGTAGGCCATAGCCGAGCTGCCGACTTGCTTTTTGGCAAAGGGCTCTTCCTGAACCTTGAGGTTGGAGAGCAAACGAACATCTACGGCGAATTTATGGGCTGAGGTCCCGATACCGGCCAACGTCTCAGCGGTCTTCATGTCCAGCTTGCGGGGATAGGTCTGCCCGGTGACTGCAAACACCGTGGAAAAGCCCAGTTTCTCGGAAACCAGCCGATCCAGCTCACGTACCTTGGCATGATCCCCCTGGAATAACTCCAGGAAGGTAGCCTGTGTACCCACCGTGCCCTTGGCCCCCCTAGCTTTGACCTGCTGTTCCAAGGCCTCGATGTACTCCAAATCCATGAGCAGATCTTGGATGTAGAGGGTATTACGCTTGCCCACTGTGGTAGGCTGGGCAGGCTGGTAATGGGTAAATCCCAGGGTGGCCATCCCCTTATACTCGCGGCAAAAGGAGGAAAGATTGTCAATCGTGTTGATCAGGGTCTTTTTGATCAGCTGAAGCGCCTTTTTCTGGATGATCAGGTCGGTATTGCAGACCACGAACTGAGAAGTAGCACCCAGATGAATAATGGCCTCGGCCTTGGGGCATTGCAGGCCATAGGCATAGACGTGGGCCATCACATCATGGCGGATCTCCTTTTCCTTGGCTGCGGCAACATCAAAATCGATATCATCGGCATGGGCCTTGAGTTCATCAATCATCTCCTGGGTAACCATTGTCAGGCCCAGTTCATGCTGAGCCTCGGCCAAGGCAATCCAGCAGCGACGCCAGGTAGTGAACTTAAAGCGCTCAGAAAAAAGTTCCTGCATTTCCAGGGAAGTATAACGACTGACCAAGGGTTCTTGATAAATATCTCTGTTCATATCTTTAATATCTTTAGGCAATAGGCAAGCTTATTGCAGCGCTCTTGCTTGGGTAAATTGAGTGAAAGTTGGTAGGTTCTCTGTTCCGGGAAGGACATTTAGCGCAATACGCCACAAAAGTCCACCGGAGAATCGGCAATCATTCGGCAATGACTCGTATCTCCACCCCGTTGCATTGCACGGTCTCGCCCACTCGGGTTTTTCTCCGCTTTCTGGTTTCCGGCTCGCCGTTGACCCGTACCATCCCCTCGCTGATCATATGCTTTGCTTCCCCTCCGCTGGCAGCTACGTTTGCCAGTTTAAGGAGTTTATACAGCTCTATATATTCATCTCTGATAGAGATGGTTATGTTTTGATCACTCATACTCTCGTTCTTCTCTCCCTAAGGGATACTCTTGATACTCTTCCCTATTTTTTTGGCTTATCACGATTGTCGTGAGGATGCTAACTCGTCACGGACGGCAAGACCCAATTGTTTCAGTGTGTACGGCTTTTTGATAAAATTGCCAGCTCCCAGCTCCTGCGCCTTCTGTACCTCTTTATCCGCTGCAAAACCGCTAGAGATGATCGCCTTCTGCACCGGATAGAGCTTCTTTGCCTCTTCATAGGTACGACGACCATTCATACCCGGCATGAGCATATCCAGGACCAATAAGTCCACTGGTTGATCACCCAACAGCTGCAAAGCCTCTTCACCACTAGACGCCTTTATGACTTCATAGCCAAGAACCTTTAGCATACCGCAAGCAAGATCAAGCTGCCGACCATTATCGTCCACCACCATGATTATGCCGGTGCCTGTCAATTCTTCAAGGCCGGGCTCTATTTTCTTGATTTGAGAAACTTCTTCATTGGTCAAAGGAAAAAGAAGGGTAAAGCTTGTCCCCTGGCCCTCGGTACTGCTCACGGTTACCGAGCCATTATGATCCAGAGAAGTATTCCAAACCACAGCCAGTCCTAGGCCGGTACCGCTGCGCCCCATGGTTTTCTTGGTATAAAAGGGCTCAAAAACTCGTTCCTGATCTTCTTCGGAAATCCCAGGGCCATTATCACGAACACGCAGAACAGCATATTGTCCCGGCTGTATCTTACAGGCAGAATTGCTCGAATCCTCAATAACTTCCTGCCTGCTTGTTTCAATGACGACTTCTCCTTTTCCGTCAATGGCCTCTGCTGCGTTATTCACCAGATTCATAAGACATTTCGCAACATGAATCGGTGAACAGTTGATATGCAAAAATTGCGGGTTCAGGTCGGAGGACAGCTTGACCTCGGGATGCAACTTCTGTACCTCCTTTGCTTCTGTCGAGGCAAGGTAGTTTTCAACCAAGATGTTCAGGTCAGCGACCTGCTTAACCACAGCCACCCCCCTCGCCACCGTCAAAAGATCATCAACCACCGCAGCAGCTCGTTCACCTGCTTCTTCAACAGCCAAAGCAAGCTCATGCAATTGTTTATTATCAGGAAGCTGAAATCGTATCAACTGGGGGTAACCGACGATGGATGCCAGAATATTATTCAAATCATGAGCTACGCCTCCTGCCATTAAGCCAATAGCCTCCATCTTCTGGGCCTGATAGAGTTCCTGTTGCAAACGCAGGCTTTCTTTCTGCAGGCGTTCATTTGTAGCAATTTTTTCCTTCAACCGTTGATTGCTTTCAGAAAGGGCTTGTTCACCTGCTTTTAAGGCCGTGATATCCCAAAAGCTACAGATTGTTCTCGTCTCCTCCCCTTTGCCCAAAGCAATCTGGGCAACATAAAGACAAATAATCTTCGTGGCACCGTTCTTTGTGGTGATCGTCAACTCTCGATCAGGGCCCCGCTTCTGGGGAATGGTCTGATCTTGACAGGTGCGGCAAAAAGAATCTTCAGATATTTCTCGGAAGATACAGGCTTTACCCTTAACATCCTCGACCGAAAAACCGGTAATTTTTTCAGCTGCCGGATTCCAGGCCACAACATGATCCTCTTGATCAACGCTGAAAATGGCTGCTGGACTGGTGTCAAGAATAGTTTGCAACTCTCTCCGTTGCTCGTCTTCCCTTTTTCCCGTATTCCACTTATCACAAAGAGAAACAGCTACCTGCATGAGTTCCTCTGGATCAAAGGGCTTGCGAAAAAAAAGCAATTTATGAAGCGTTCCGACGACCCTGGCTATCTCCTCCCGCGAACGATCAGAATAGGCAGTAACAATAACAAGCTCAATATTTTGATCAAATTTTCGAATGCGGGTTGCTGTTTCCATGCCATCCCAACCTGGCGGCATACGGATATCAACAAAAGCAATGGAAAACGGATTCTTATCATAAAAAGCCTGTTTGACCATTTCATAACCTTCCTGTCCCTGAGAGGCATATGAAAGATCAAAATGCGGTGCTTCTTCCCAAGAGACCTGATTCTCCTGCGGGTGCTCTTCCAGGAGAAGCGCATTAAGCTGACTCATACTGGATGTTTCATCCTGACTATCCGGTTGCAAAACAAGTTGATACGACTTCCATATATCTTGATCATCATCAATGATCAAGATCCGTTTATTACCGTTGTTCATCGTTAGAAGTCTCCGTACGTTTTTTATTCCGGGGAGGTGTCAGTCGGTAAGCGTAGGATAAACTCGGAGCCCATACCAGGACCGGCACTGACGGCGTCAATGGAACCGTTGTTGGCGATGAGATAATTGGCGCAGGAGTGAAGGCCAAATCCCGAGCCTCTGGCCTTGGTGCTGTAGCCGAAACGAAAAAAGTTTTCCTTGTCTTTCTCCGTGAAGCCACAGCCATTATCTTGAATCGAGAATATCACATCATGTGGCTCTTTACCCTCTAAAAAGGAAGATAATATTATCTTTTTATTTTTTACATTACCCCCATCAAAGGATTCGTAACTATTTTTAATCAAATTGACAAGGATCTGTAAAAAATGCACTTCCTCAAGTCGCACCATAGGAACATCCTGAAACGCTCGTTCCACTTTTACGTCTCGCTGTTGCAACGACTCCTGAAACATGTTCAAAGCGTCCTGAACTACCCGATTGATATCAAGATGCTGTGCTTCTCTCATGGGAACGCGGGCATACTGCCTTTGCAGACGGATAATATCTTCGATATGATTATGCTTATCGCAAATTTGTTGCAATGCGGTTTCTACTTGTCCGTACTCTTCAGCAATGGATTCTGGAATGAGCTGAATGATCTTTTGCATTCGTTTGCTCCGGTCGCCAACACAGTCATGGGAAGACTCCAATATATCCCGTAACGAATGTAAAACCTGCGCCAAATTGTTCCGTAACGGACTTTTTTTCAGACGAGTGATTAATGTAGCTGCGCTGATTTTCGCCGGGGTAATAGCATTGCCGATATTATGAAGCACCCCGACAGCCATTTCAGCCATCCCTGCCTCATGGGCCTGCTGAATCATAATATCTTGTGCTTCCTTAAGCTCTTGGGTGCGCTCATTCACCTTCTTTTCAAGGGATTTATTGTAGTCAGCTAAATCCTTTCGGCTGCCCCTGAGACTATTGGTCATACTATTAAATGAGTCTGCCAAATCGGCAAACTCATTACAGACCAAATCTTTCCTGATCTCATGCTCAAGATCACCATCACGCACCAGATGCACTCCTCGTCTCAGGACATCAAGGGAACGCAGCAAGGGCCGGGTGAAGAGCACAGCGATAAAAACAGAGATTGAGAAAAAAAAACCCATCATAGTAATGAAATACGCTTTCATGTCGTGTATCTGCCTATCCCAACGAAGATGTTCATGGATCATTTTACTATTCAAAAAATGCATAGTATAACCACAACGCAAGATCCCCCAAAGTCTCTCTCCGGTGTACACGGGAAGAATCACCTCCAAAAGTGATGTATTTCCGAGGGCATCCTTTTCTTCCAGAAAAAAAACCTCCAAGGACTGCTCGTCAGGAAAGGTTTTTGGGAAAACCGGCCACAGCTGCTTGGTGTTTCTCCGCGCCATTGCGTCGTCCAGACGTGTCCCTAACTTATTTTTATCAGGATGGGCCAGAACCTGCCGTTCCTGATCCATAACCAGACAATAGACCATCTCCTCGTCATTCTTTACCACTTCGGCCATCAGATCAGAAAGAAAGGTGAAATCATAACCTGCTGCTGCCTGCCCCACACTCAGGCCAATACTTCGTACCAAAGCGGCACTGCGATTTTTCATGGACTCTCGCATCGCGGTGATATTTTTTCGTAAATGCTCATCACGAAATTCCGTTGTTTTCCCTATAAAAATAACTGTCAGTAAGGGATAGAGAAGACAGAGCAGTACCGAATTCATAAGAACCAGATACGCACGAAGAGAAATTCTGGACAACTTCATACCGGATATCTGTAGTTTAAAAAAATGAATCGCTGATAATTTTATCCCTGCTGAGAGGAATCTCGGAATGTACTTTTTCAATTTGATCATTGCCCTGCTTCAACGTACAATAATAGCAATGATGAGTGCGAGTTAAAAATTCATTATTTCAAATAAACCTCAGAATAAGAACTCCCCATAATTATATTAATGACAGATTCAACAACACGCGGCTTGACCTTTGGGAAAGCATCTGCGGATAAATCCAAATCTTTAGAATTTAAACGCAACCTTGCCATCATCATCGGCATAGACCAATACAGCAACGGTATTTCTCCGCTGGCCACGGCAGGTAATGATGCCCGCAGAATGGCGCAGATACTGGAAGAGCAGTATGACTACAGCATCACCCTGCTGATCGAAGAAGTCACCCGTTCACGCCTGCAAGCCGTCTTTGAAGAGGAGCTCCCCGAACAGATCGACCCAAACGACCGTCTGCTGATCTATTTTGCCGGGCACGGGGTCGCCTTGGACGGCGAAAACGGCCCTGAAGGATACCTGATTCCCCAGGATGCCACGCTGGCTGAGGACAGCTTCTGGCCCATGACCGAGCTCCATAAGGCCCTGGACGATCTGCCCTGCCGGCATATGCTGGCTATCCTGGACTGCTGTTTTGCCGGAGCCTTCCGCTGGTCCAGCACTCGTGACCTCCAGCCTCTGCCCTCTGTTATTTACCGGGAACGCTATGAACGCTTTCTCCGCGATCCGGCCTGGCAGGTGATTACCTCGGCGGCCTATAACCAGAAGGCTCTGGACACCCTGTCCGGCTATGTGGTGGGAACGCACGGCGTCGCGCAGGATGAAGAACAGCCGCACTCGCCCTTTGCTCTGTCCCTGTTCGAGGCCCTGCACGGAGCCGCTGATTCTACACCCAAAGACGGCGACGGCATCATCACCGCCACCGAACTCTATATCTATCTCCGGGATCAGGTGGAGGTCAATGCCGAACAGCTGATTGATCACCGCCAGACGCCCGGACTCTGGCCCCTCAACAAACACAGGCAGGGAGAATTCATCTTTCTGCTGCCGGATCATGAGCTTGATCTTCCGCCCGCTCCTGATTTGACTGAAGAAAACAATCCCTACAAGGGCCTGTCCGCCTATGAAAAAGGCGACAGCAAACTCTTTTTCGGGCGTACTGATTTGATCAAAGAACTGCACCAGCAGGTCGAAGAGCAACCCTTCACCGTGGTGCTGGGGGCCTCGGGCACAGGCAAGTCCAGTCTGGTCAAGGCAGGGCTATTGCCTGCGCTAGAAAATAATTCAGATAGATCTGAAAAAGAGGTTGATGCGGTTCAAGGTTTTTCCTGGTTCATTCCGGAAAAAATTCTGCGGCCCGGCACAAATCCGGCAGCAGCACTGCGCAGCCTGCTTATCACAGAACTGCCCGGTGTACGGCCTGAACGAGAGAGAGGTTCCACAGCTACCGGACTGATCGGGCAATGGTGCAAGAAAAATCCCGGTAAAAAACTGCTGCTGGTCATTGATCAGTTTGAAGAAATCATCACCCTCTGTCAGGAGGAGCAGGAGCGGGAAGACTTTATCGGCGAACTGATGCAGGCTCTGGAAGAGCATAGAGAGGTGCTCCGCATCGTGCTTACCCTGCGCTCTGATTTTGAAGCCCAGATTTCCCAAAACTATCTCAAGGACTGGTGGCAGGAGGATAACCGTTTCGTGGTGCCGCCCATGACTCAGAACGAACTGCGCGAGGTCATTGAGCAACCGGCCTCGGTCATGGTGCTCTATTTCGAGCCCCGCGAGCTGGTGGATCGGCTGATTAACGAGGTCATCCAGACTCCCGGTGCCCTGCCCTTGCTCTCCTTCACCCTCAGCGAGCTGTATCGCCTTTATGTGGAACGGCAGAAGGATCCTGAACGCCAGGACGGCAACCGTGCCCTGACCGAATATGATTACGAGGATATTGGCGGGGTCATTGGCTCGTTGCGGCAGCGTATTGATCAGGAATATAAAAAATTTGATACTGACCATCAGGCGACCATGAAGCGTATCCTACTGCGCATGGTCGCCTTTGAGGGAGGAGAGGTAACACGCAGACGGGTACCAAGATGGGAGCTTGATTATCCTGATGCGGCGGAAAAGGAACGGGTGGAAAAAATTCTTGACCGACTCCTTGAGGTACGCCTGATTGTCGGCGGGAAAAGCGAAACCTCCAAGGGGAAAACCGACCCCTACGTTGAACCGGCCCATGATGCCCTGATTGTTGCCTGGGACAAACTGCTCAAATGGCGAGCTGAAGAGGCCGAAGCCATGCTCTTGCAGAGGCAGCTGACACGGGCTGCGGCGGATTGGGAGAAGAACGGCAGAAAGACCGGCAGTCTACCACGCTGGGACAGTCGCCTCCAGCAGACGAAAGAATTGTCCAGTAATGATCGCTTATTCCTGAATGAACTGGAGCAGGCATTCTTGCAGGCCGCACATAAGCTGGACGAAAAAGAAAAGCAGGAAAAGGAGGATCAGGCGCGGCGAGAGAAGGAAGCATTAGAAAAAGCAAAAGAAGAAGCGGAAAAGGCCCAAAAGGCAGCTGAAGAAACTGCGTTGGCACAACGGGGCAAAACCAAAGCTGCACGAATTGGAGCAGCAGTTGCAGTCATATTACTTACGTTTGCTGTTATCTTTTGGTTTTCTTCGGAAAAGCAGAAGAAATTTGCCATCATCGAAAAAGAAAGAGCTGAAGCAAATCTTCGCCGAGTCGAAGCCGTGCAATTAGCCGCAAGATCAGAATCTATATCAAGTAATACAGATAAAATATTTCATGATTGGGAGACTTACGGAGTTAGCAGGGACAAAATGAACGCCCCTTTTTTCACAGAGCCTCTTCGATTAGCCAGAAAGAGTGTTTTAAAAACTTTAACGAGGGATAAATACGTTACGCGTGAATCTTTTGATGCCTTATACAAAGCCGTTAATACAGCACCGTTATGGAAAAACTTTCTTCCTGCTACAACAGGTAAAATAGTTTCTATTGAGTGGAGTCCTAACGGAAGATATCTAGCGGCAATCAGTGAATACGGCGAGGTGGTAGCATGGGATCAATTTACTAAGCAGAAAATTGAAGAAATAAAAAACAAAGACTATCTCCCTGAGGAAAGGCCAGAAAATTGGTCAATTAGCTGGTGCGGAAGCTCTCGTTTCTTTATCAGCGGCGGAAACTCTATTCATTTATTTAATCTTGACAATATGAGTCATCCAAAATTAATCAGTGACAGCAAAGGCATTAGTGTATGCAATACAACAGGAACAAAGGTGGCAATTTATAACAATAAAAAATTATATATTTCAAATATAGAAAAACTCATACTGGATGACGGGATAGATATACATGAAGAATCAATTGGACTTTCATTTAGCAAAAATAATAAATATATATACTTTGCAGATAAAAAAAATATTAATATTTATTCGTTAGATAAAAATGACATAGTATTTACACATAAAATTAATAACGATTGGAATATAGTTTATTTTGAATGCCTCTTCAATAAAAACAAATCTCTTTTTCTTATTATCAAAGAAGGATTTTTTGATCATACAAGTGAGAGAAAAATTCTATTACTCGAAATAAAGGAAGAATCAGACCTGAATTTCAGGTTAAAAGAAGATGAAATACCAATAGAATATTCAGCGGATGGCAATAAAATTACGCTCAGCCCGAATGGAAGATTTATTGCAACTGGACACGGTTACTGTTTTTCCGATATTAATGGGGAGTTTTGTAACGATGTAGCTATACGCATCTGGAGCGCAGAAGATGGAAAATTGCTACGAACAATGTATGGACATACAACTGCTGTATCAGCACTTTCTTGGCGACCTGATAGCAATGCTCTTGCTTCTGTAGGAACAGGTATCGAAGATTTTTTCTGGGCGTCCAGTGCGTTAATATGGGAAATTAAACCGTTATGGAACCTCAATGGTTGGGATGCCAAGGAGAGCCTAGCTATTCCAAATGATAGATACGACCTGTCAACAGCTTTTTTTTCAAAAGATGGAAAAAGGATAAATGTTGCTATAAATCGTCATTTTCATGGCCATGAAGAATCAAAACCGCACGACGAGTCTAGTCTTCCTTTAATAACTTGGAATAAAACAACAAGAAGCTGGAATACATACGGTTGGTCTTGGGGGGATGGGAGTATGAAAGAAAATCCTGGTGCTCCAACTGTCAATTTAAAAGACTTGCTTCCAGATCCAATAAGCCCAGACGGGAAAAAAGAATTATTTTGGTTAAATAGGGAATTAACTATCCCTGCGTACTCCGAATCAAGCTGGAAGAGTGGTATTCTAACATTCCAAAAGGGAATCAACACTCCAATGAAGTAAGGATCACAAATCATAAAACCGGCAAAACCCTTCTTCTTGCCGGGCATGAATCGTGGGTCAGTACAGCAGAATGGAGCCCCAAGGGAGATAGGGTACTGACAAGCAGTTCAGACGGCACCGTAAGAATCTGGGATGCAGAAACTGGGCGAGAAATGGCCCGCTATAACTTGGACGTTGAGACTTTTGCCAGAGCAACTTGGAGTCCTGACGGCAAATGGATTTTAGTCGGCTATCCAGAGATCAGGATTTGGCCTGCCGATGTAAACGAATTGCTGAACAAAGCCGAGTCGCTGATAAAGGCATTAGATGGAGAAAATGCCTTGGCCGAGAATGAACGGTAATCGTTCACTCGGCTGGCCAAACCAAATTCGACCAAGTGCTGGAATGGGCACAGGCGCAACAAGAATAATCTTCCGCTCATCATTCTATAGGAGACAAAATTATGGACGAAAAAATACGAAAAGGCATTTATATAGCCGTACCAGTTCTTCTTTTATTAACGCCGTTCATCATCCTGCGGTTTTCCCCTGACAAGGGAACCTCCGAAATTCTGCTCACCTTTTTCGGTATTATCATCAGTGCTGCTATTGCCATCTCCTCCACCACCTTTATCAGCAATTTCATGGCCGGAATAATGCTCTCCAGTATCTCCAGATTCCGCCCCGGCAATTTTTTGAGCGTAGGAAAATACTTTGGTAAAGTGACAGTGAGGGGGCTGCTTCATACGGAGATTCAAACAGAAGACAGTGACTTGACAACATTGCCGAATCTTTACCTGCTCACCAATCCCTGCAAGGTTGTTCGCAAGGAGAAAACAGTTATTTCTGCGACTGTTTCCCTGGGATATGATGTGCCCCATGCTCAGGTAAAAAACCTGCTGACCAAGGCCGCAGCAGAGGTTCCGCTTGAAGAGCCTTTTGTCCAAGTCGCTCATCTTGGTGACTACTCAGTAGAATATCGGGTTGCCGGAATCTTGAAAAACGTCAAGAAATTCCTGGCGACCCGATCAAAGCTACGTGAGAACATCCTTGATGCCTTGCATCATGCGGAGATAGAAATCGTTTCCCCGACCTTCATGTTCACACGGACCCTTTCGCCAAAAAAACAAATCATCCCTGAGACCGACGAACAGCATTCAATCGATGATTTAGCTATGGATTCTGTCATCTTTGATAAGGCCGACGAAGCGGAATCAATTGATAACATGCACTCCAGATACGAGATCATGGTCGAACAAATCAAGGCCATTGAAGCCCGTATCAAAAAAACAGACTCCGAAGAAGAGATCCAGCGATTGCAACAAGAGGTCGGCTGGCGTACCACAAGCATGGAACGATTGCGCAGCAAGATAGATGAAGCGGAAAAATGAACGAGGTGCAGTTAGAGCACAATTCAGACAACGGAGAGGAATTCAGAAAGACAAGAGAAAAAACGATCAATAGTCACAATTTCATCAGCGTCTGCCTCACGAGTCGCATTGGCAATAAGGATGCCAATAATCAAAAAGAGGGGCGGGACAAAGGTTGGCAGTATCAGCACCCAAGCCTCTTTTGCCTCGCTGCCATAGTTACCAAATTGTTTTTCCGTTTTTCATGACATATAATACCACAACGTAACAAGAGCCATTGAAAAAGGAGGAGCAATATCATGACGGACACAACAGAACGCGGCCTGATTCTGGGCAACAAGTCTGCCGACAAATCAACCTCTTCAGTATTTAAACGCAGTATCGCTGTCGTTATCGGGATAGATAAATACAGCAAGGGCATTCCTCCCCTGAGCACAGCAGTGAATGACGCTTGTGCGTTGGCAAAGATACTGAAAAAAGAGCACGGCTATGAAGTCACTCTGCTTACCGATGAGAAGGCGACACTAGCCCGCCTTGAAAAGGAATTTACAAAAAAACTTCCCGAGAAAATTACTGAGAATGACCGCCTGCTGGTCTATTTTGCCGGGCACGGATCGCGACAGACGGGGATGACGGACCTGCCGGTTTTTTGATCCCTCAGGATGCCAAGCGGGAGGACAGCTCCACTTTCTGGGCCATGACCAAGCTGCACAATGCCTTGGAAGCACTCCCCTGCCGACACATGCTCGCGATCCTCGACTGCTGCTTTGCCGGAGCCTTCCGCTGGTCCAGCAAGCGTGATTTTCAACCGCTGCCGCAGGTGATTTACAAGGAGCGCTATGATCGTTTTATCCGCGATGCGGCCTGGCAGGTGCTCACCTCTGCATCTTATGATCAGAAGGCCCTGGACATTCTCTCCGGCAATATACGGGGAGAACACGGCGTTGCGCAGCAGCAGGAACAGCAGCACTCGCCCTTTGCCCTGGCCCTGTTCGAGGCCCTGCACGGTGCCGCCGATACAGCCCCGAAAGACGGTGACGGCGTTATCACAGCCACGGAACTGTATCTCTATCTCCGAGATGAGGTTGAAGTACCGGCTGAAAAACTGGCCGATCATCGCCAGACGCCCGGACTCTGGCCCCTCAACAAACATGAGCATGGTGAATTTATCTTCCTGGTGCCGGGGTATGAACTCGACCTGCCTCCGGCTCCTGATCTGACCGAACAAAACAATCCCTACAAGGGGCTGTCTCCGTATGAAAAAGGCGACAGCGAGCTGTTCTTCGGTCGCACTACCCTGATTGAAGAATTAAAAAAGCAGGTGGAGGAGCAGCCGTTTATCGTGGTGCTGGGTGCCTCCGGTACGGGCAAGTCCAGTTTGGTCAAGGCGGGCCTGCTGCCTACCTTGGAAAAGGAGGCAAAAAAAGGAGCGGGAGAAAGCGGTGAAGATCAAGCATCTTCCTGGTTCATTCCGCAAGAAATAATGCGGCCCGGAGCCGACCCGCTGCCGACATTGCATTCTCTGCTTATCAGGGAGCTGCCCGGTGTCAGTGCAGTACGGGAAAAAAACATCTCGCTCACCAAGCTCATCGATCAATGGGCCGGGAAAAATCCGGGTCAAAAACTCCTGCTGGTCATTGATCAGTTTGAAGAACTCATTACCCTATGCCGACACGAGGAAAAGCGGGGTGCCTTTATCCGGGAACTGAAACAGACTCAGGAAGACCACAGCGAAATATTGCGCATCGTACTTACCTTACGTTCCGATTTTGAATCTCAAATTTCTCAGCTCGACTTCTGGCAGGGCGATTGGGAGAGGGCGCATCGATTCATAGTGCGTCCCATGACCCAGGACGAGCTACGGGAGGTTATTGAAGAGCCTGCTTCGGCCAAAGTGCTCTATTTTGAACCCCGGACGCTGATTGACACGTTGATCAACGAGGTGCTCCAGACCCCCGGTGCCCTACCCCTGCTCTCCTTCACGCTTTACGAACTCTATCGCAGCTATGCCAAAAATCCCGACGGAACCCGTGCTTTGACTGAAGCCAACTATAAAAAAAATGGAGAAGTCATCGGTTCCCTGCGCCGCCGCATTAATAAAGAATACGAAAAA
>MTKO01000079.1 GCA_004028505.1 Candidatus Electrothrix aarhusensis | reverse complement strand
AGTTGATGGAGATGATCCGAGGCACCTTACGCAATAATAACTGTGCTGCCGCCGAAGTGGAACTCTTTGACGGTCAACAGCGGACCACCCTGGAAGTACGGGTCGTTCCTTTGCAGGATAATGCACAGCAACCCATCGGTGCCTTGATGGTTATGGATGATGTCACCCGCATCAACCGCCTGGAAAATGTGCGCCGGGATTTTGTCGCCAATGTCTCCCATGAATTGAAAACGCCGATCACGGTGATCAGGGGGTATGTGGAAACCCTGCTGGACGGTGGAGTTGATGCCCATACGGACGGAAAGAAATTCTTACAGATCGTTCTGCGGCAGGCAGGCCGTCTGGATGCCATTATCGATGACCTGCTCAGTCTCTCCCGGATTGAAAATAAGGCGGGCGACCGTGATGCTTTGCTTGAGTTTACTCTGGAAAATCTCAATACGGTTCTGAAGGCGGCCTTACAGACTTGTAAACTCAGGGCAGATGACCAACAAGTACGCCTTGAACTCCATTGCCCGTTGGATCTCAGGGCTGTTCATAACGCGGCCCTGCTGGAAGAAGCTGTGATCAATCTACTCAACAATGCCGTTACCTACAGCCCTGCCGGTGCCACGGTCATTGTTCGGGCGGAAGTTCAGCAGGACAGCGGGGGGAAATGGATAAACATTGCTGTTGAGGACAAAGGATGCGGCATCCGAAAAGAGCATCTGGACAGGATTTTTGAACGTTTTTATCGCTGCGACAAGGCGCGCAGCAGAGAAAATGGCGGGACCGGCCTGGGCCTGTCCATTGTCAAGCATATCGCCCGGAGCCACGGCGGGACGGTTGAGGTAGAAAGTCACTTCGGCAGGGGATCAACCTTTACCCTGAACCTGCCGGGATGATGTTTTTTCTCCCTATATTTTAGCTGGGCACTGGTTCCCTTCGATTCTAATCACATCAGCATGATTTTCGTACTGAAAGATGCGTTTACTACCGTTTTGGCGGTCACAGTCGGGAAAATAAATTCAGAATATGTTTTTAAATATTCACCGTATTACAAGATAATACGAGTTTAACTGAACGGAACCAGTGCCCGTGCTTCCTCATGATCGCGCATGATCCGTTCATAGCTTGATGTTCTCCAGCTCGTACTCATTGAGCTTGCGGCGGAAGCCGTTGCTGACAAATTCACCCAGGATATTGCGTTCATGAATGCGGTAGAGGCGCAGGCGTACCTTGCTCACGTTCACCGTATGGAGCCCACAGCCCCGGAGGCATCGGCCAAGATGTAATCATTCTGATTAAACCAAGAGCGCAGAGGGACTATGACCGGTGGCAATGGTAAAGGCTGCCGTGTCCATGAGTTCCCGGTTTTTCCCCTTCAGACCCTTACGGAGGGTAATCTCGTAGGTGGTGCCGTAGGATGCTCCGCCGATCAGCGAGAGGGCGGCAGCAGTCCGCAGCTTATCATTATCCGCAGCACGATAGGCCAACCAACTGCTTTGACTTGCTTTGGCCCATTGCTTGGCACAGCTGTTTGCCCTTGCCACGGCAAGCCAGAGATCGGCATCCGGTTCCCCGGAAAACAGGGCTGCCTGCCGGTACAGGGGAATGGCGACAGTGCATTGGCGTTCTGCTGCCATGATATCTGCGGCCCGACGGAGCAGATCCGCTTTTTGGGGTTTCGGGGGTAAGTTGCTCTTGGCTGTATAGCTCTGGGCAAATTTGAGGGCTTCTTTCTCCAAGGTTTCAAGACGATATTCTTTGGCCCGGACTGATCCGGAAAAGAACACCGTCAGGAGGAGAAACAGGAAAGGTACTGCACGGAGAGTCGTTTTTATGGGCGGCTCCATTGAAAAACAGGGGGAAATGGTTGGGCTACGCCGTGGACGGCAGGGAGCTGCGATCCTTGGTGTTAACCCTATTGCTTCCTACGTGGAAAGCAGGCTGGTGCCTAGCTGGTACGATTATTGATAGTATTTTCTAAACACAGGCGGGAGGGCTTGGCAAGGGGAAAGTGTATGACAGCCTAAAACGGCAGTCAATGCATCTTTCAGTACGGTGATCTTGGCCCCGTACCTACTTCAGGGTTTCGGGCCGCCGTTCCTCAGTGGCACTGACAAACTCGCTTTGCAGATGGGTGGGCAAGTCACCGGGGAAAATCTGCTGCGCATCCGGTCGACGGCTGCCGACCTGTACCCAAGGATGCATAACATGATGCTGCTGAGTAGAGTGGCGGAGGATGACGTACTGATTTTTTTTCTCCAAATGCTGCTGTTCCATTGTATGGATTGCTGAAATATAGGCCTCTGTGCCAGCAAGAGGATTCACCGTATATTTATCAGTATGTTTTTTATTATCAAAAAAGATCACAGTGCAAAGCAGTACGAGAAAGATCGTGACCGGGATTTTTTGTTCTCCATAGCGTTGAAAAAGATGATCAACAAGGTACAAGAGATAGACGCACCAGAAGAATGCAGAGAGAAAGGTATGGCACGGCTTGGGACGAATATAGACAGGGTATTTGCTACTTAAATAAAACAGGGTGAATGAGCCAAAGATGGTAGCAAGCATGAGGAGGGAATTTTTTATAAAAACAGTATCCTTACGAAACAGGAGAAAACTGCCGCCGATAATCAGCAAAATCGGCATCCAAAACCAAGGAGAGACATACCCGAAGAGGTCAAAGTAGAAGATACGGTCAAGTATGCTGTCCAGATACGTTTGGATAATCGACACTCTTTTTAAGCGCATGATCTTGCTGGTCCCGCCTTGGACAGTCAAATAATAGAGAAAGGCGGAAAGACCACTGGTCAGCAAGAGAAATCGTTTTGTTTTATTCAAATCCTGCCAAAACAGGAAGAGCATGAACAAAGAGATGGGAATAGCCACAGCAGAATAAGGCCCGGCCCAGGGTAAAACGAGACAGAGGATGAAGAGGGGTAGGGCGCTGAAGATAGATTTTGGGGCTGGAAAAAAAAGAGGGTTAGCAGGACAGCTAGGCAGCTGTACATGACAAAGATCAAGGTATTATAGTAAAAAATATGATTCATCCCTGACAGGCCCATGAGGAGGGGACCAAGTAGGAGGACGGTTCGACTGCGGATCAGCCCGGTAAAAAAAAAGCAGCAGGCAGCAGCTGTGCCCCAGGCAAAGCCAGTCCAGAGATAGACATGAGGATGAGCCTGGACATCAAGATGACCAATGCACCAAGCAAGAAAATTGGTGACCACCATCTTATAGGGTTGCCCAAAAAGATATTCCCAGATATCGGTGAGAGGCAGACCGTTCCCGTAATAGCGGGAAAAGAGGGGGGCATCTTCCACGTAAAACCCTGGGTGAGTGAAAACTGGCCAACTTCGCACAAGATTGGTAATGAGCAAGAGAAGGCAGCCCGCAAAGAGCCAGGTCCAATTTATTGACCAGTTTTTGGGCTGCTGGCTGGTCTGCAATTGCATACCTTCTACTTGCGCAGATTCTGTTACCATGATTATCTCTTGGCTTAGCGAAACAACGGGGAATGAAGCAGGTTCATCTTTGCCAGGCGGAATTGGACAGCTGTAGCCACGCAACCGAGGCCATAGCGAACAGATCGAACGAAGTTGATGGAGGATGCCTCCGCAAAGTACTTTGTCGGGCAACTCACTTCACCTATACTTTCACCCGTCCAAATTATCTGGAGGAGCATTTGGTTATCAAAGACAAAGTCATTTGAATTTTCCGAGAGATCAATTTTTTCCAACAGCTGGCGGGAAAAGGCCCTGTAGCCGGTATGGTACTCGGATAATTTGGCACCAACGAAGATATTTTCTACAAAGGTCAGCAGGCGGTTCGAGATATATTTATAGATCGGCATGCCGTCGTGAACAGCATTGCCTCCGAGAATTCTTGAGCCGAGGACGCAGGAGAAAAGGCCGTTGCCGATAAGGCTGGTCATGGCAAGAATGAGCTTGGGGGTGTACTGATAATCTGGGTGTATCATAATGATGATATCTGCCCCAGCCTCAAGCGCGGCCTTGTAACACGTTTTTTGGTTTGCACCATACCCCATATTGGCCGAGTGCTCGTAGACCTTGACCTTCTCTAATCCCTTGGCTATCTCCACTGTCCTGTCGGAACTGTTGTCATCCACCAGAATAATGGTATCAACAATTTCTTGCTCCAGGATACTCTGGTAGGTACGGGTGAGGGTTTTTTCAGCATTATAGGCTGGCATGACCACCGCAACGTGCAATCCTTTAAACATAAGATTTTTCCATGTACAGTTTAGCGTGATAAATAAAATTCCCTGCCCTGAAGGGCGAGGGAGGAGATCCAACGCGTTATAAAATAAATAAATTTTGTCCAGCTCAGTTACCGAGCTGGTCAGTTACCGAGTTGTCTTTTGCCCACAGGCTTCAGCAAGGAGGCCCATGAGCGAGTCTGCCGGTCCAGGGCCGGGGTGAAAGGGCCTGAAATCACCGACACCGGCGATAACGAGAGCCATGCTCGGAATCACGGTGACGGTTTCCTTGTTCCAATGGCCATTGGCCTGAAAGGTGTCTTCTGGCAGACTGGGCCAGATTCTTTTCCCGGCATTAAACCACCAGTTCATGCCGTAATTGCCTAGCCCGAAGGGGGACTGGTTGCCGCTGCCGCCATAGGTCCCTATGCCCAAGTAATCTCGGGCTGGTTTCACGGAGATGGGAAGTGTTTCTGGAACCTGATTTTTGAGATAGCGCTCAAAAAATTCCTTGCTCAAGAGTTGCTCGCCATTCCAGTTACCTTTATTGAGCCAGAACCAGCCGATTCGGGCAAAATCTCTGGGAGAGGTGTGGACAAACCAGCCATATTTTTCAACCTGCTCAAAGAGCTCGCCATCCTGAAATTGCAGCGGGCCGAATCTGCTTTTATCCAGGATAATCTGATTAGGATCAGCAGCAAACACCCTGTTGAATAAGGTATTATGGTAAAGTTTGACTGCATAATCGTTATAGGAAAAGGCTTGGCCAGGAGACTCACGCCGGGCATAGCCGCTGGTCATATTAGCCAGTTGATGGAAGGTAATATTTTGGTCTTTTCCTAGGAGTTCCGGCATAAAAGCCTTAACCTTCCCGTTGATTTCTACTCGGCCCTCCTGAGCAGCAAAGAGCAGGAGCGTACTGAGCACCGGTTTAGTGGCTGAGGCCCACATGGTGCGTCCGGTTGGGTCTCCCCAGATTTTGATGAGGTATCCGTTTTTTATAATAACCCCGGAACCACCCACAGCCTTTGTAAATTTATCCAGTGTTCCTGCATTTCTGCATAGGGATTCAGCGGGTTTTTTTTCCCACTCTTTTTCTGGAAAAACTAGGCGCTTTATCCGGTGACTTGGTACAAAGCGCTGTTCCGTTATATCTTTAATATTTTTAGAATGGGGGGAGCAAAGAGAGAGCAGGCAGAGGCTGCAAAAAAAGAGCAGGCATGGAGACCTCCTCTTTTTTTGCAGTCTGTTAGTTCGCACGGTGTTGTTTTCTGAAGCGGGCCAGGAAAAGTCCAAAGGAACAGAACATGACAATGGCGATAATAAGCTGCTGGAGAGGAGAAAACTCGACAAGGAAAAAGCTGACCGTCAGCAAAGGGAAGAGGAGTATCCGTACCACAAAACGAAGGATATCATGCTGGCGGATAAAGTCAGCAATTGGCGGAGAATAGGTATAATAGAGTTGGACAAAATAAGAGCCTAGACGATTTGTGAGCAGATAGAGATCACGAAATTTTTTGAGCAGGATAACCTGCGGCTCAAGGACTGTTCCATAGGCTGCTGTGGCAATAAAGCAGCCGCCGCCGCCACTGCTACTGCTGGCATTTTGATTATTGACCAGCTGCGAATAGAATCCTTGGGCTATGGTCGTGGACCCGGCTTCATTAGGATGTATTCCGTCAACATTAAGATTTGACCAATTTGAGACCACATTGGCGTAGGTATCAATCAAGGTGGTATTGCCGCCTTGCGCGAGGTTGATGATGCCCGGATTATAATTTTCCGGCTGATAGCCTGAACTGCTGATGTTGGGCGTGATGGTAGACAGAATGGGTTTGGCACCGGCGGCCAGTGTCTGTTCAAGCATATTGTTAAGATTGAACACAGTGGTCTCAGGAGAGATGCCGATCATAACATCGTTTGCTCCTTCCATAATTACCACATAATTAGGTGCATATGTTGACAACACCCCTCCCAAACGAGAGACGCCATTGTAGGTATCTTCTCCGCCTTTGCCCGCATTAACCACTTGGGTACCAGCGGAGGATCCGTACATATTTTGCAGGTTGGTTGGATAGGGTGTCGCCTTGTAGCCCGCAGTAATGGAGTCACCAAAACAGACAATAACGTCTGCATGGGAAAGAGAAACAATGAATAATACTGCTGTGATTCCTGCTGAGAATATTCTGAACAGCCTCATTCTACCCCTCGTGCTTATGCTTATCTCATTAATAAATTTTTAGAAAAAACTGGCTGTCGCTGGGCAAAAATGAGGGGAGCTCGATTTTTTGCTCCTCCTCGTTCTGAACGTCCTCTTCTTCAGTTTCCAATTTTTCCTGTTCAGCAGACCAGCCTATATTGTCCGTATAAACAGAAGCAAGTTTTTTGTATGCTTTGCTCCGGAACCCTATCCAGCTGACTTCTATCTTACCCTCTTCATTGTAGGATATTTCCGGTTTAATATCAGGAGCCTCGTTAGAGGTATGAACTATCTTAGGATCAGTCCACGTCTTTTTTTGAAACCTGCTGAAATAAATATCATCATTGCCGCCATCATTGCCAGCCCAAACGAGCCAAACTCCTCCATCCTTATCAGCCAGTGCTGAAGGGGTGATAGCTGAGTGTTGTTCTATAGGGAGTGTTTGCGGTTCGCTCCATTCATTATTTTTAAATATTGCGTATTGAACAGATATCCCGTTAGGGCGGACCGCAGACCAGAAAAGCCATTTTGTCCCATTGCTTCCTATCTCAAGGACCGGATGAAGATTATTTGCATTATTATCCGTGACTTTAACAGGCGTTGTCCATTCGCCGTCCTTTTTGGTACTGCTGAAAATCTCATGGCGGAGACCATCTGATTGAGACCAGACCAGATCCTGCTGAATTACAGCGGCTTTTTCCATTTCACCTAGGCAAGGAAGGTTAAGGGAAAATATAAAAAAGACAATAAGTTGAACGGTACGCCGGTTTAATTTCTTTTGCATTTTTTTTCAGGGACTCCCGAGCTAATTATTAAAAACAAGAAACAAGCTCAAACAAACATCAATTTCTTGGCTACATACCATATTTGCCTATATCTCGCAAGCCGACCAATATGAAATTATATACTGAGAAAGAGAAAAGTGTAAAAAATAATATGTAAAAAACAGGACGGAAGATAATCCGGCGACAATGATAAAAGAGAACAGCAGCTATCGGAATAATAGGCAGAAAATAGCGCCCTTGGGCCTGAAAATCGACCGTCCAAGCATGCCAGCAAGCCACTATAATGAGGAGTAAAGCTGTTACTCCTGAAATTGCCATTAACGCGATACCAGCGCTCTGTCCACGGTAACCGATGGAGATGACCAGAGTGAGCAGTAGGGCAAGACCAGTATAACGTACATAGTCATAATAGGCAAAGGAACCGGAATATTGGGTGTATCCGTAGACGCCAAAGGAGGTGCGGAAGGATTTTTCTCCCCAGCGGTCCGCTGCGAGAAAATGCTTCAGCGTTGTTCCCCGTTGACGCATTTCCAGGTAGGCGTGCCTATTTTCAATAGGTGTATCTGGATTGTACAGTTCTTCTGCGAATTGTTGGCGAGCCTTAAACATCAGGTCATTTTTATTAAAATCATTGACCCAAGCATCAGTCAGGCAAACACCGGCAAAGACGGAGCTGCCGATAAGGAGGACTGCAGTCAGCCGGAATATTTTTTTCCCGTTCCAACGTGGGCGCAAGACCCATATTTTCCAAAAAAAATAGAGAAAAAGGAAGAGGTAGAGGAAATAAAAATTTTGCTTTAAAAGCAGTAAGAAGCCGAGAAGCAATCCTAGGCTCGCGATCTTAATCCCGGTATGTTTTGGTTGCTCAGAAAAAGCCAAGGAGGTCAGGCGGATTCTTTGCCAGCAAGTTGGTAGGCAGCAAGCAGGCTGAGAAAGGTGGCAAAGGCGTCAGAGTTGAAATAGCTGAAAATATACCATATCTGTGGAGAAATCAAAAAGGGGAGGAGGAAAAAACGAAAGTCTTTTTTGGTAAAGGCAAAAAGAACCAAGGCTCCGAACAGCAGCACGTTAAAGAGACGCAGAAGAAAAAAGGGCTCCAAATAGAGCGGCTGCAAAAGACGGAGATATTTACCAGCCAAGAGATAAATGATTTCTCCTGAATGGAGTCGGGAGACTCCGTACACGCTGTAGGTGTCTGTAATAGCTGGATCGCCAACCTGGGGAGGCAAGGTATGGTCGGTGAAATACTTCCCGGCAGTTACATGGACATACTCATCAGGATGGGTGTTGAAATCGCTGATCAAGGCCATTGTCACAATCAGACCGAGCGCTATTGCCCCCAAGACAGGAAGAAAAGACGAGTTCTTGAAAAAAGAACGAAAGAGAAAATATCCTGCTATTGCCAACAGAGCAACGCTGAGCAGGCGAGCAGCATCTGTTGGATCAGTCAACGGGGAAAACAAGCGTTCTCTGTTCGGGAGATGGAGTTTGAGCTGCGGATCGCTGCTCTTGACCTGAAGGGTCACGCCTTGGTCTTGTCGGGTCAATGACTCCACTCCGCTGAGGATCTCAAGATTTTCAAAATCACCTTGACTGCGTAAGAGATAATCAGGATATCCCCATTGCTTGATACGCACTTGCTTGATGGTTATCCAAGCGGTTTTTTCGCTGGGATCAAGACGGAGGTAGTCTATCTTTGCTGTATTATTGATCCGTACGGAATAGGTTTTCTTTCCCGGCTCAATGAGGAGCTCGGTCATGTTTCGTTCGCTGAAATGGCCATTCTTCTTAGGCCAGTATACCTTGAAAACGGTGCGGGTATCTGTCTCAATCTCCAGTTGTAGCAAGCCGCTGTTCACAACCAGAAAATAATATCCGGTCATGAGGATGAGAACAAAAAGAACAAGGCTCCCCCAGTGTCCGGTCTTTGTGGTGGACCTTTGCTGAGGGGCACTCTCGTCTTTGAGACCAGCCAGAAGGGCTGGATAGGCAGGCTGTTTGGAAAGCGAGCGGAACAAATTCATAATAATCAGTGGTTGAGCCCTTCTGGTCTTGGTGAATTATGCGTATTCACGGACAAATAAGAGACAGAATCAGGTAAACAGGATCAGATAGCCAACATTCTGTCTAGGCAAATCTTGGCTTGCACAGCTATTTCCTGCGGAACCTGAATCCTATTGACGACATTGCCTTTAGCGAGATTGTCGAGCATCCAGAGGAGATTGGCCGGTTTGATTGCTGACATGGTCGGACAAAGGCAGGCCGGGGTTAAGGAATGAATGATTTTGTCTGGATGTTGTTTGGCCAGTCGATCCACCAGGTTGATCTCTGTGCCAATAACCCAATGACTGCCCGTTTTGCTGGCAGCAACGGCGGAAATAATGGCCTCTGTCGATCCTGATATATCTGCTAAGCGTACAACCTCATTTCGGCATTCCGGATGGACAATCACTGTTGCCAGGGGATCTTTGGCCCGCCAGGAAAGGACATGCTCGGGAAAGCTGCGCATATGGACCTCGCAATACCCATCCCAAAGAACCACCCGTGCCTGCTTGAGTTTCTCTTGACTGCATCCGCCCATGGGTTCGCCTCGTCGCCAGAGCACAACCTGTTCTTTAGGAAGGCCCAAGGCGTATGAGGCGTTGCGTCCAAGATGCTGGTCTGGAAAAAAGAAAACCAGTTTTCCCCGCGAGAGGCCCAGTCAAGGACTCGTTCCGCATTTGATGAGGTACAGGAGGAACCGCCCTTTTCGCCGACAAAACTTTTTACATCAGCTGATGAATTTACATAGGTAACTGGTGTGATAGATTCTTCAGCTACCCCGGTTACAGTGCTCAGCTCTGTCCATGCCGTTTCTACAGCGGTCCTGGTGGACATATCCGCCATTGGGCAACCGGCATCAAGGTGTGGGAGAAGAACCTGTTGGTGCTCGGCAGAGAGAATATCAGCCGCTTCAGCCATAAAATGAACCCCGCAGAAGATCAAAAACTGTTTATCGTTTATTTTCGCGGCGTCAGCGGCCAGCTTTAATGAATCACCTGTGAGATCAGCAAATTGATATAAGGCATCGTGCTGATAATGATGGCTGAGGATGAGCAGATCTCCTGCGAGTTCTTTTTTTCGGGCTGCAATACGCTCAACAAGCTCTTCCTGCTTCATTCCCTGGTATGTTGATCCGATATCTGGCTGTTGGGCAAATGACATGATGACCGGCTCCTTTCTGTCTTTTTGCTGTTTATTTTATGCTGCTGAGACATCTGTACAAAGCGTTTATACAAATTTTGTATCAAACCAGTTTTTTCGGTGCAAAACAATAAAAAAAGCCTCTGCCCGGTCAGGCAGAGGCTTCTTGCAGTGTTGTCTGTGCTTATACAAAAACTAGGCGGCCTTAACCCATACTGCTTGCAATCCTTTAACACCATCTTCCATGGCGAGGCTTACAGCAGTACCTTCTTTAAGATCATCCATGGAAACATTTTTCAATGCATTGGCATGAAAGAAGACCTCCTGGTCATCCTGTGTCATTATAAAGCCGTATTCGGCAAACATACGCTGGACGGTTCCTCGGGCATCGCCACCTGGAACGCCGCCTTGAGTCTTGACACTCACTTGATGTTTATGATTTTGTTTTTTCTGAACAATATCCTTTAATTGAAGGCCGAGAACATCAAAACTCTCAACCAGCAAGGGACGTACTTTTTCACCCCAGCGTTTAACCACTACGGTATCGTTGGGTACAGAAGCAACTAAGCTGATTTCATAACCCCCTTCTTTATAGCCTGGGGTGGCTTCAATGGTTACGCGAAGATGAAGAACCAAGTTTGCATAATGGCGGATAAGTTTTTCTCGTTCTTCTTCTATTTTTTCCTGCCAGCCGTTGCGCATGTCAAGATTTCTGGCTTCAACTTTCAGATCCATATATCCTCCACAATTTAATAGTACCAGCGACCCTGCGTCACTGTTTTCTCAAAGATTATCTGAGCCACTATAGTCCTAAGAGTCTTCCAAACAGCAGCAATACCCCCTCCGATGCCCGAGAGTATCGAAAAAATGTCCTGTACGATCCGCAGAAAGTGCAGAATAAGAGGGGGATGTTTGGCGTAGCCGAGGAAGAATCAGGGGATTTAACGTGGAATATAACCTTATCATACTTTTATTATAGACATTGATCTTTGAATAGACAAGATCTAAAACGACATTTACTTGACGAAAACTTTTAGGGCCGTGTAGCCTTTATACATCATAAAAAAAAGCAACAGGATGAAAGATATGGACAAAAAAATCGGCGTGTTGTTATTGAACATGGGAGGGCCGGAAAAACAGGAGGATGTTCGTCCGTTCCTGTATAATCTCTTCTCTGACAGACAGATTATCCGTCTGGGCCCGGCACTGTTGCAGAAGCCCATCGCTGCAATGATCGCCCGTAGGCGTGCCCCAGTCAGTATGGAAAACTATCAGAAGATAGGGGGAGGTTCACCGCTTACCCGCATAACAGCTGAGCAGGCCCAAGCATTAGAGAAAATATTAGAGCAGAGCTTAGCAGGTGAAGGGAGCTGTATCGTGCGTTCTTGTATGCGCTACTGGACACCCTTTGCTGATACAGTCTTGCAGGAAATGATTGATGCCGGAGTGACCGAATTAATTGCCCTCCCTCTGTACCCCCATTATTGCCGGGCAACCACGGGCTCTTCTTTCTCCGATCTTAGACAGCAGAATGCGAAACTTGGTTTGAATCTGCCCATACGGGAGATCCGCTCCTGGCCTGCTGAGCCGGAATACATTAATGCTCTGGTTGCCCGGATCAGAGAGGGCTTGGCTTTGTTTACTGACAATGAGCAAGAGGCTGTGCAGTTGGTCTATAGCGCCCATAGTTTACCGAAAAAATTTATTGATCAGGGCGACCCCTATGTGGAGGAGATCAAACATACCATTGCAGCAATCGAAAAGCAGCTTGGCAAAAAGCAGATTGGCAGACAGGGAACACTCTGCTTTCAAAGCCGAAGCGGCCCGGTGGAGTGGTTAGAGCCCAGCACGCCGGATATGCTGAAGCAGCTGGCTGGACAAGGGTGTAAAAATATTCTAATGGTGCCCATTGCCTTCACCTCCGATCATATCGAGACAATATACGAAATTGATATGCTCTATAAGGGGCAAGCTGCGGAGCTGGGCATGCGACTGGAGTCAACTCGAGGGCTGAATGATGACCCGCAATTTATCAAGGCCTTGCGGACCTTGATCTTGCGAGCTCTTCACTCACAATAATAAGATAATTTACTCCTTCACCCCTTGGGGCGAGGGAGTAAAGCCGGGGCTTTGTAATAACAGTGAACAGTGGAAATTATTTGTTCAGCAGGTGTTTGTGCTGTTTTTTTTCTTGTAGGTGGACGAAGAAGCGGATTGTGACCAGATAGGTGATAATACCCAGGGGAATAGCGACGACGAGTCCGCCGGTCTGGAGGACCAGTATAGCATCAAAACCCAACTGCCCCATTATTTTTATTCCCTCAAGGAATGAAGACTGTCGGATCAAGATCAAGGCCCCGTGCAGTTGCTCCCAGTCCAACCTCCCTGGCAGAAGGATGCTGCCTATCTTCCAGGACAGATAGTATTGACCGGCAAAGGTGAGGGGATTACTGACAATAGTTCCGGCCATGAGGGCGGCAAGGGTGTTGACCCGGAGCAGGAGAGTAATGCCGATGATGCATATAGTATGTAAGGGAAGGGTGGGGGTGACGGCAATGGAGGCCCCAAGAGCAGAGCCTATGGCAAGGGAAGAGGGTGAGTCTTGAAGACGGATAAAACGGAGATAATAATATCGGCTTGCCCGCCGAAGATTCAGTTTCACGGCAATGTTTTTTATGGGCGTAAAATGAGCGACACCTCCCCCTTTAAGAGGGTCGAGTATCAGGATGGATGTTGATATAACAAATTGTTTACTGTGTAGGCAGCAGCGCACTGGATGCAGCACTCTGTTGGATATTTTCAGACTGAAATGTAGTGAAATCGACAAGGAATGTCGAGGGAAAAGGACAGGAATTGTCCTGAGAAAGGGAACTGCAAAGAAAAAAGACCGATCAGCTGGGGCCGACCGGTCTTTATGAAAACGTCTTAGAAAACCGGCTATTCAAGAATAAAATCGTCCCGACGATTATGGGCGTAATCTGAGTCCTCGGAACCGGTGAAAAGGGGGCGTTCTTCGCCATAGGAAACAGTCCTGATTCTGGAGCTATCAATTCCGAGCTTTATCAGGTATTTTTTGCCATTCATAGCCCTTCGTTCACCCAAGGCCAAGTTGTACTCATTGGTTCCCAGCTCGTCGCAATTTCCTTCAATGAGGAGCTTGCTGGCCACGTTGCTTTTTAAGTATTCGCCGTTATGCTCAATAGAGGCAACTTGATCGTTGCGAATATTTGATTGATCAAAACTGAAGTAAATAGGTTTCAGCTGAACTGAAGAGCGGCCGTGCTCTTTTTTATAGGCTGCTGATTTATTGTCGCGATCTCCGAAGCCGAGTTTTTGTTCTCCTGCTTTGCTGCCTGCGTCAAGGGTTTCTGTGATCGGAGTGTTCTTGTCCTCTTCAGGCATGGGAAGATCCTCTGCTAAGGAGGCTATGCTTTCTGCACTCATATTTTCTTCATCTATAGAGCCTTGTATATTTTCTTCGTCTATAGAGCCTTGCTTGTCCTGAAGAGAACCATAACTGAGGGGGTACGTAGTTGCCGTTGCCATTTTTGACCGACTTGCCGCCTCTGTTGCCGTTTGATATGGTTCGATTTCCTTTGGCCCGCAGCCGGAAAGAGCGAGAGACAATGTCATACTGGCTAAAAAAAACATGCGGGGCATGAAAGTATTCATGGAAGGGTCCTCATCAAGATAAGTTGTAATGTAAAAGAGAAGAAAATATATTTATGTATGTATATTTAACTTGTTCCGACTTGGGTCGTCAAGAAGAATTCTGATTCCTAGGGGCTTCTTGCCCGAAGTATTTTTTCTCCTCCGAGGAACGCATTGCAATCGTTGTGGATGTGTCTTGCAAAATAAATGAACATGGTTGTATAATATTATTTTTATAGAAAAATTAAAGAAGGATCATCAAAAAATGAAAAGAGAACTTTTCCCGATAGAGTCTGTTGTCAATAAGCTGGAGCAGGAGGTTGTTGATTACGCTGTACCGGTTGTGGATTTGATTGCTGTTCAGACAAAAGATCCGCTCAAGGTGTTACTAGCAACCATCTTGTCAGCCCGGACCAAAGATGAAGTCACTGCTGCTGCTGCAAGACGGCTGTTTAGCAAGGCGGATTCACTTGAAGCGCTTGAGTGCCTTTCTTTGGAAGAACTGGAAAAAACTATCTATCCGGTTGGATTTTTTCGTAATAAGGCCAAATATCTTGCCGCTCTGCCTGCGGTTTTGAAGCGGGAGTTCAGCGGACAGGTTCCGGATACGGTTGAAGAGTTGGTCAAGCTCCCCGGTGTGGGGCGCAAAACAGCCAACCTCGTGGTGGCTGTGGCTTTTAATAAACCGGCTATCTGCGTGGATACCCATGTTCATAGGATTATGAATTTTTGGGGCTATGTCGAGACCACAACCCCTTTACAAACAGAAATGGCTCTGCGTGCGAAGTTGCCCGAGAATTACTGGATAAAAATCAACTCCCTGCTGGTTGCCTTTGGCCAAGGCACCTGCAAGTCGCGTGCTCCCCATTGTGATCGCTGTGTGATTGCGGAAGATTGCCCACAGATAGGTGTTACCCCCCGTAAAACGGTCGAGGAAAAAAGGAAGAACTCTTCCTCGGTACAGAAATTCATCTCCTGGAACGTAAACGGGCTGCGAGCTATTCTGAAAAAAGGTTTTCTTGATATCCTGCACGAGCTTGATGCGGATATCTTTGCCTTGCAGGAAATTAAAGCTATGCCGGACCAGCTTCCTGATGAGGTAAAAAATATTCCTGGATATACAGCATATTGGTATCCGGCGCAGAAAAAAGGGTATTCTGGAACGGCTGTCTTTACCAGAAAGACGCCAAAGGATGTTATGTACGGCTTGGGGAAGGAAGAATTTGATCGGGAGGGGAGGGTGTTGACCCTTGAGTTTGATGATTTTTATTTCATCACTGCGTATTTTCCCAACTCTCAACATGGGCTGAAACGTCTTCAATACAAGCAAGATTTTAATAAGGAAATATTGCATTATATGGATCAGCTGGCGCAAAAAAAATCCGTGGTGCTTTGCGGTGATCTGAATGTGGCCCATAAGGAGATTGATCTTGCCAACCCCAAGGCTAATTGGAAAAATCCAGGGTTTTGTCCAGAGGAAAGGGCCTGGATGGATGAAGTGATCAAGGCCGGTTATATTGATACCTTTCGTTTATTCAATCAAGAACCGGAGCAGTATACTTGGTGGAGCTACCGTTTTCATGCTCGGGCCAAGAATATCGGCTGGCGTATAGATTATTTCGTGGTGGATCCTGCCAGTTGTGACCGGGTCGGTTCCGCCGCTATTCATGATGATGTGCTCGGGTCGGATCATTGTCCGATCAGCATTGAATTTATTTGACCAGGTGATTTGGCATGGAATTGTATCATATCATGATTGCAGATGATCACAGTCTGATCAGGCAGGGAATAAAGGCCATGATCGGCCAAGATCCGGGCTTGCAGGTGATTGCTGAGGCGGCTGATGGTCGAGAACTTTTGGATACCCTGAAAGAAATCCAGCCGGATATGGTGATCCTTGATATATCCATGCCGCAGATCAGCGGTATTGAGGCGGTAGGAAAAATTCACGGATCATATCCTGCTATACGGATTCTCGTCCTGACCATGCATTCCAATATCCAATACTGTTATCATGCGGTGTCGGCAGGGGCACATGGATATCTGCTTAAAGATGATTCTGATACAGAATTGCTACCAGCTATTAAGCAGATACGGAACGGAAAGATCTATATAAGCCCTCAGTTAGCTGGAGAAGTTACCCGTGACATGGCTTCGCTTTTTCATGATCACAAAGAAACGCCTCTTGTCCATTTGACGAAGAGAGAGAAAGAGGTATTGAATCTGGTTGTCAAAGGGTTGACCAGTAAACAGATAGGAGAGAAGCTTTTCCTCAGCCCAAGAACCGTCGGCCACCATCGTTCAAGCCTCCTGAAAAAGTTCCATATGAAAAATAGTGTCGATTTAGTCAATTATGTTGTAAAAAATTCTCTTATTATTCGTTATTGATATTTATTATATATCAATAAGTTGTCCTGGAAATGGGTATGTGTACCTATATAAAATTAGGTATATCTCCCAATTGTTTTTTTCTTTTTTTCTCTTTAAATAAAAGAATGAAACTTGTTTTTTCCGTTACCTTTGACGCATAGAGAAGAGAAGGTGCGGGACAATGGAGAAATAAAACACTCTGTAGGAGGGCAAAGAATGAATAAGCTTGATCTGGTAAAGACACTTGCTCAGTCCGCAAATATCAGTAAAGCAGACGCTGAACGTGGTTTAGTCAGCTTACTGGAGACTATGAAAGATGCTATTGAGGTTGGTGAGCGTATAAACCTTGTTGGCTTTGGCAGTTTTTCTGTTATTGATAGGGCTCCGCGTGTGGGACGTAATCCGAAGACTGGCGAGCAGGTCAAAATACCTCCTCGACGCAGTGTTAAATTTTGCCCCGGACAAGCACTCAAACAAAAATTTTTTTAATTCGTCGTTTGCCTCCAATGTCCCCAGGTTCCTGGGGACAATGTTCCGCACTCAAGGCGGCTGTCATCTGCTCAAGATGAACTAGCCGCCTTTTTTCTACGTATCGTCCACAGGATAATCCCCATACCCACCAAAACCGCGCTCAGCACCTGCCCCATAGTCATACCGAGGAAAACCGTGCCAAGATGCGCATCAGGCTCACGGACAAATTCGACAAGGAAACGGAAAAAACCGTAAAGAACCATAGCCAAAGCTGTCATGGAGCCGTGTGGCCAGAGGGATGCCTGTTTTCCGTCCTGATCGACCTGCCAAGGTTTTCCTTTGAGCAGCCAGAGCACGATGAATAAAACAACTCCTTCGAGAAAGGCCTCGTAGAGCTGGGAAGGGTGCCTAGGCTGAGGGCCGCCGTAGGGGAAAACCATACCCCAAGGAAGGTCAGTGGCTCTGCCGTACAGTTCACCATTGATGAAATTGCCGAGTCTGCCGAACCCAACACCAATGGGCGCGGTGACCGTGTACATGTCAATAATTTTCCAGGGATCAAGATCATGTCGCTTGCTGTATATGGCCAAGGCAATCAGTACGCCTAGAGCGCCGCCGTGAAAGGACATCCCGCCCTGCCAGGTGGCGAATATTTCCAGGGGATGCTTGAGGAAATAGGGGAGGTTGTAAAAAAGGACATAGCCTAGCCTGCCGCCGAGAACAACTCCGGCCACGATGGCGATATTCAGATTGTCCAGATGTTCGATTAGCCGATCCCAATGGAATTTTTTTGCCTGATAGCCGACCAACAGGTAACAGGCGACGAAACCGATGATATACATCAGGCCGTACCAGCGGACATGGAAAGGGCCGAGAGAGAAGATGATTGGGTCGACTTGGGGAAAGGTAAGCATAATTTTTATTTTTTTATGTACTGCGAGGGTAGGGGCACGACGTGCCATGTCCCTACGTAAACCGCAACATTTGAGGGCAAGTTTCGTAGGGGTAGACCTATGTGTCTGCCCGGTATAAAAGGGCGAACACACAGGCTCGCACCCTACAACATTCTACAAGAATAATAGTGTTTATAACACAGGGGGAGATGCCCTGTGTTCACCTTGAGTACTTTCACGAACCCTTGATACTCTCACGAAAGAGGACATTCAGCTCTTCTGCCACATCGGCACGCTCGTTGATGTCAGGACGCCCCTGCCCATGAAAGGTATGACCGTGTCGTTCCGTTTCAGCTGCGATGAATGCATTAATCTCCGGGATCGGATCTCCAAGACCAAGTTCCGGAGTCACCCGTTTCACCTCAAGCAGGCTGCGTATATTTTGACGAATTTCCGACGGCGCAACGGCCTCCACAAGGCGCTCGAACTCTACTGGCGGAAGACCCTTGCCCGCCTCGATATAGCGTATCGCAAGCAGCGGGCGGAGCACGTAGAAATACTTCTTAAGCTTGACCTTGTCTTTGTAGAGATACTCGCGGGCGTTTCTTCGCGCCATGTGACTGTAGTGGTAGCAGAGGGCCACGTTGTTGATTGCCCGTGGTGCGAGATTTCTGAGTTTAGCCGCAAAAGCTCCTTGCTCAATGTAGCGAACAGGACTGTTGAGCCACTCCAATAAGGCTCCGTTTGTTCGTGTGAACAGGTAGAGCGCTTTGCGCAGGTCCCAGCCGTTGCAGTCAATTTCATCAACGATCGGATACTCGATCACGTCTCGCCGCTGCTCTATATCAAAGGAGAGATACCAGTCTTCCTCGTGAACGTAGATGAAGCGAACATCATAGTCCGAATCCGGGGAGGCGAACCCCCAGGCCCTGCTGCCGGATTCGCAACAATAGAGAATGCGCACGTTGTGCTCGCGCTCGGCAGCTGCGAGACGGCGGGAGATCTCTTGGGAAATCTCGGGGTTGATTTCTCTATGAGAGGGTGTTGTTTTCATGATGTCTGGCATTACAACTTAATATCCTGGTTTCGATATACAATATGCTTCTTTCCCGGCGATAAATCACCGGTATGTTGGCGAATGTCCTTCCGGGACACCTCGTCCCGGAGGGACGGATCGAACCTAGCCCACCGTTTTAACGGTGGGTATATTTTTTTCAATGATTCGCAAACCAAATGACATAACTTCTTAAGGGCTGAAAATTCGCTCCTTTTTGATCCATTGCCTCAAGGTCGGCCAGTGGAAAAACATAACTTGATTGCTTCTTTTTAACTTTGACAAAAATGCCCCGCAAGTCATCAATGTATGCGTCTATTTTTTCTACTGTTATTCTGTCGCCCGTTCGTAAAGGACCTCTCTCCTGAAACTCGTTAACCTCAGCCTGAAAAGGAAAAGTTAAAGCCTGACGTAGGTGTTTATCCCAAGCTTCAAGGGCGGCTTCGTCATCATCTGAGGCAATCTCGCGTAATACTTCTTTGATACCTTCTCCTTCTTTCCCTAAAGAATCCCAAGCGTGCTTATCTTCAAGAATGCCGATCATTTCATTAACGTCATTTTCTGTGTCGCGAGGTTCTGTTTTTTC
Organism: Candidatus Electrothrix aarhusensis; assembly: GCA_004028505.1. GTDB lineage: Bacteria > Desulfobacterota > Desulfobulbia > Desulfobulbales > Desulfobulbaceae > Electrothrix > Electrothrix aarhusensis. The sequence goes on along the minus strand of MTKO01000079.1, from coordinate 25,981 downwards.
AACATCAGTGGCATAGATATAGTATTGGCTCCAACCGAGTCCTTCCAGTTCACTGTTGGTTATATAAGAGTCAGGTATGTTTTTTAAGGTCAGGCTGTCCCAGTCGATAAAAAGAAGATTATCTTCCTCGATTTTCGCAACCCTGCCTTGCCATCCGCCGATATCCATTCCAGTGTCTGGATCTTTAACACCTGCTTTAACCACCACGGAATCATTGATTTGGAAATTCATAACATACTCTTATATTTTATATGCATAACTAATTGTGGCGAATTCGCCATAATTAAAAACAGTTCGTAGGTCTTGATTGAGTGCAACGAAACCTGACGAGTTAAGGAAGCAGTGTCGGTTTTTGGGTGCGTCCTTTGTGTTAATCGAACTTCTTATACTCAACTTTGAGGCGTTCAAATAAACTCTTTAGTGCCTTATATCCTGAACTATTTTTATCTGGATATTCTTTTGGATCGTCTAAGGAATATTCAATGACAATAAGAAGACAATCAAAATCCCAGCTGTAAAGACCAATGGGACGTTTTCCTTTATAGTTTCCAATTCGTGTGTCGAGACCAAAAGCTTCGCTCATTTGCCAGGTATGGCGTTGTAACTCTGAAAGTTCTTCTCCAGAGATTTTTATTTGTAACTTTATATCTCTTGTGCCTGGTTTCATTATATACTGTTTTTTATAAGCATTTTTTGAAATGTTCGAACTTATCGAATAGTTGCGTAGGTCCGATTGAGCGCAACGAAATCAGACAAATTTCAAAAATGAGTTGTCCGCTTTCGTTGTACTCAAACAGACCTACGCCTCCGTCGCTTAGGAGCGAGCGTTTCCCATTACAGCGAGGGATTATCTCCTCACGGGAAGAGTTGTTGTTTGATCATTATCGATAGGTTATTCGGTGGGGGGATTTTCAGCAGCGTATATACCTTCTTTTGTGATAGTAATTTGGTTATATTCTGGTGACTTACCACTCCTCGTCTGTCTATGAAGACTCTCTACCCACCCCATTGAATAAAGTTCTTCGATTAATTTATCTAAATCTCCATTTGATATATCCATCGAAATACTGTCAGCTATTTCTTTAGGGTTAGCAGTTTTTAGTTTTGCCAATTCCTTTACAAGCTCAATAATTTTATCCATTACAACCTCATTTGTTTTTTTGTGGATATGTTAATAAAAAGAAAATTTAGGTAGCTACACCCTTTGGGTACCGGCTTAAGCCGGGACAAAAAATCGGGTTCTGAGGTCTTCGAATTTGGCAAAAGCCCCCGCTCTGAACAGTTTGCGACGGTTTGCGCAATCGCCTGATTTTGCAGGCTGTCCCGCCTTAAGTTGGTAGCCCTATTTTTATTAACCAATCGATAAAAAATGCTCAATTTAGGTTCTTCTTTGTGAAGTTGTCAACGTACACAGCGTGTGAGATATGTATAAGGCTGATAAAACACATAGGCTTCGCCATCACTAAAATCAATAGCTATTCTATAGCTTGAGCTTTCATACGATGTCCAATATCTGTCCGTATCAGCATGAAATGCTGCATCAATTGTTGGTGATTCATAACTCCCCTCTGAACCACATTTAAATGGTTGAGTCGGATAATCTTTCAATGGTGTGGGTGTACCGTCTGTGCATACTACCAAACCTTTCAGTTCATCATAAGAAGGAAGGTACCAGTCTGAATAATTACCTAACTCTAATTCATCGCAATAAGTAACCGCTGCTGCATACTGTCTTTTAATTTCATCATCTGCTTGCTGCCACATCTTGCCACCATGCATAATTGTACATGCTGAATTATCTGTATCACCTCCAACGCATTTTCCACAGTTGTCTAAATATGCAGTGCCCTTTCTTACATCATTGCAGTCATATTTAACAAGAAGCAGAAGTGACATTGTTGGGATTAGGCTTGAATTTTTTGCTAATCCTTGAGAGCAAAAGAAAAAAATTAATATAACTGCAAGAGAGATTTGTAAACGAATTACCAGTACCGACTTCATAATATTTTTTCTTTTAACTTTGATGGATTCGTAAAAAGTTCAGTTGCGTAGGCCTGATTGAGTATAACGAAATCAGACAAATTAAAAAATGCGAGCTGTCTGCTACGTCCTCCCCACAATCCTCAAAAACGCCGACTCATCAACAACAGTAACTCCCAGCTCCGCAGCTTTTTTCAGCTTGCTCCCAGCTTTTTCCCCAGCCACAAGATGAGTAACCTTCTTGCTAAGTCCAGAAACCACCCTGCCGCCCAAGTCTTTAACCAGCTGTTTGGCCTCGTTTCGTGACATCTGGCTCAGGCTACCAGTAAAAAGAAAGATAGCCCCTTCCAGCGGGTTGTTTTCACTATTCCCCTGAACCACCGTTTCTATAGTCAGGCCGAGATCAAGCAAGCTTGCGATCATCTCCCGATTTTCGCTGTTAGCAAAATACTCGGTCAGGCTCATTGCCGCCTGCTCACCGATGCCTCCACAGCCAGTAGATCATCTTTTTTTGCTGCCAGCAGATCGTCCAGGCTGCTGAAATGGCGGGTCAACAGCTCCGATGTCATTTCACCAACATATCGGATCCCCAAGGCACCGATGAAGCGGGAGAGAGTGGGATGCTTTGCCTCGGCGATTGCCAGCAGCAATTTTTCCGCAGATTTTTCACCCCAGCCGTCAAGGATTGCCAGTTGTTCTTTCGGGAGACGAAAAATATCTGGAATCTCCTGGATCAACCCGACTTCCATGAGCTGCTCAACATTTTTGCGACCAAACCCGTCAATATCAAGTCCTGCCTTGCCGACAAAATAGATCATCCGTTGCAGCTGCTGGGCCGGGCAAAGGAGACTAACGCAGCGGGTGATCGCCTCACCTTCAGGACGCTGAAGGGGCGCGTCGCAAATCGGGCATTGGCTTGGGAAGACAAGAGGCTGTTCTTCGCCGGTGCGCTGTTCTGTGATGGGCTTGACGATCTCCGGAATAACATCGCCGGCCCGCTGGATAAGGACCGTGTCGCCTATCATCAAACCCTTGCGTTCAATTTCATCCTGATTATGCAGGCTTGCTCGGCGCACAATGACGCCTTCGACCTCAACCGGTTCTAGCAGCGCCACCGGCGTGATCGCACCGGTCCGACCAACCTGGAAATCGACTCCGGTCATGACGGTCGTGGCCTGGGTCGCAGGAAACTTCCAGGCTGTGGCCCAGCGCGGAGCACGGGTGGTATTGCCCAAGCGTTGTTGCAGGGCAAAATCAGCCACCTTGATCACCATGCCGTCGATCTCATACTCCAGCTCGTGACGGATCGTTTGCAGATACTGATACTGCGCTTCCACCTCCGCTAAGGTGCGGCAGAATTTTATCAGCGGATTGACCGGAAAACCCAGTTGGCCGAGCCAGGAAAAAAGTTCTTCCAAGTCGGCGCAGGGCGTCGCCTCGGTATCAGCCACGCCGTAGACATAAAAATTGAGCGATCTGGAGGCGGTCACCTTGGGATCAAGCTGACGCAGGGAACCGGCAGCGGCATTACGCGGGTTGGCAAAGAGGGCCTCTCCCTGTTCCGCCCGCTGTTCATTGAGCTGAAGAAAGGCCTTACGGGGTAGAAAAACTTCTCCTCGTACAGCCAGCTTTTCCGGGATGGCCCCCTCCTGTTTTCCTTCTTTTGCTGCAAGCCGCAAAGGGATCACCTGCACAGTCTGCAACTGGGCCGTAATATTTTCACCGACCAGCCCGTTCCCCCTAGTGGACCCTTGAATCAGCAGGCCATTTTCATAGATCAACTCAACTGCCAAGCCGTCCAGTTTGGGCTCTGCCAAATAAGTGGGCTGTACGGTCGTTTGTAGATAGCGTTGGATTTTCTCCTCAAAACTCAGCAACTCCTGAGCGTCGAAGACGTTATCCAAGCTGAGCATGGGCACGTCATGGGCAGCCTCGGCAAAGGCATCAAGGGGCTCGCCACCGACCCGCAGACTCGGGGAGTCCGGGGTGACCAGCTCCGGGAACTGCTCTTCCAACTCCAGCAGCTCCCGAAACAGACGGTCATATTCCCCATCAGAGATGAGCGGATCGTCCAAGACATAATACTGATGCGCGTGCCGGGTGATCTGTCCACGCAGATCGTCCAAACGTTTTTCAGCCTCCTGCGCATCCATCGCCGTTTTATTGATCTTCTTACTCATCCAGTAACTTGCCGCCTTTGGCGATGTTTTCCTGCTGTTCTTCGTCAATAAAGATCAGGACCGAGGACTCGGGTTTGTTGGCTTCTTTGGCAATAACCTTGGTGACGCCCTGAGCAATATTTTTTTTCTGCTCTCTGCTCAGTTTGCCAGCAACGCGGATGCTTACATAGGGCATAATGGTACGCTCTCTTGAAGTATTACGATTGATTTTTTTCTTTCGGTATCTTTGAGCTTATGAATATATTTTACAATAACGAGCTTGTTGCCCTTACCATAATTTTTTCCAGAAGTCTTTCACTTTGTCCAGGAGCCTGCCCAAGAACCCCTTGGGTTGTTCTTGAGGCCTCTGCCCCGGATGCCGAGGTGGTTGGTTCTGTTGTATGTTACCTGAAGAGGTTTTTCCGTTTGGAGCGCCAGGACGATTCGGTCGAAGAAAGAGTCGATCACCGTCCTGTTCGCATGTTCCGGTAATTTTCCGGCCCTGCGGAGTGGTTAGCTTGATTTCCTCCCCAGCCCTTTTTCCTTCACAGGATTTATAGGCTGTCTCTGGCGGTTTTGGCTTCCCATTACCACGTCCGGCCTGCGGAGGCTGTTGCTGTTGCTGGTTATTACCGTAAGATCTGTTATCCTCTTTCTGATCAGGTTTTTGGTGACGAGTCTCAGTCTGTCTGCTCCTGTGCTGAGGCTCTTGGGATTGATTCGATCTTCCATTATCACGTCCAGCCTGCTGCTGCGGTTGTTGCTGCCGGACATTGGAATGCATGTCCTGTGGCGGCGTGCTCTGTTGCTGATTGCCGTAGGGGTTGTCATCCTCGTTCTGATCAGGGGGAGCTTGCTGCCAAGTGTCGCTCTGCCTGCTCCCGTTCCGGGACTCCTGGTATTGATTTGTATTTGATCCCCTATTTGAGCCCCTATTACCACGTTCAGCCTGCTGCTGCGGTTGTTGCTGCTGGACATTGGAATGCATGTCCTCGGGCGGCGTGCTCTGTTGCTGATTCCAGTAGGAACTGTCATTCTCTTTTTGATCAGGGGCTTGCTGCCGGGTGTCGGGCTGCTTGTTCCCGTCCTGGAGTTCCTGGTACTGACCTTCCTTATGTGTTTTCATGCCAGCGTGCATGCGAGCATTCATGCCTGGGGGGGAATCAGGACGCAGGTAGAGTCGGTCCCCGTCTGATTGGCATGTTCCAGAGATCGTTTTCCCTGTGGGGATGGTAACTTGTGCTGCATCGCCAAGCTTCTTGCCAATACATTCCTGGTATGCTGCAGGCGGTATTTTTTTTCCCTCGCGGAGCTGGTCCGGTATGAGGAGAAGACGTCCATCTTGCTGCTGTTTGCACTGCCCTGAGATAGTGTTCCCTAGCTTGCTAACAAAACGTGAATTTTCATCGGGCTGTTTGCCCTCACAGGCTGTATAGGCCTCAAGTGGTGGTTTGGATATACTGTTTTGTGGTTGTGCCAAGGCGTTAACAGACCAGCTCGTTGCTAGAGACAGGGTAAGGATTGCCGTTTTCTTGGTACAGATCATTGAAAAGTCCTCTTGTTTGAAGATGAGTTTTATCCTTTTTTCAGAAAGGATTGTGTACGGGCTTGTCCAATTCCAGAGCCGCAGGCCATAAACGATAAAGACTATTAAACCGTAACAGACAGTTACGAGCTGGCAGAATACAGTATTTTTATGTCCGGTGCAATCAGCAGAGAGAATGATTTTCAGCTCCTGATTTGATACCCCTCTTTTCTTCCCTTATTGCTTAACGCTTTGTGGTATGCTATATTTCTTTACTTTTGAATTCAATTATTAAAATTTATCAATACCTTTTGTGCCTAACGGAGCTTTTTATGAAGCACACCATTACCTTTCTGCCAGATAATATTACCGCAACTGTTGATAAGGGAGAAAACCTCCTGAATGCGGCTGCCCAGGCAGGCGTATATATCCATGCCTATTGTGGCGGAGACGGGGTCTGCGGCAAATGCAAGGTCATTGTCGATAAGGGGGAGGTGCGTTCGGACAAGGCTAATCTCAAGCAGGAGGACTGGGACAAGGGCTATCGCCTAGCTTGTTTGTCCACTGTGGAGTCGGATCTGGAGATAACTGTTCCCGAGATGACCACCAAGAGCGGCAAGGCCCTGAAGCGCAAGCCTAAGACCACCCGGACTATTTCAGCCAAAGCCCTAGATAGCCTGATCGGTAGCTGGGAGGTGGAACCACCGGTAAGCAAGCTCTATCTGGAGCTTCAGCGGCCCACCCTTGAGGATAATATTTCTGATATGGACCGGGTGATGCGGGGAATCAAGCAGGCTTTTCCTGATCATACTGGTGGCGAGCCTTCTTACGATCATCCCGAGCTCATCAAATATCTGCCTGCTGTGTTGCGTGAGTCGGACTGGAAAATCACCCTGCTTCTGCTTCGTCGTAACCAAGGTGGTTTTCGAATCATTGATGTGGAGGCAGGTGATACCACGTCCAAGCTCTACGGGCTGGCAGTAGATATCGGAACTACGACCTGCTCCGGGGTTTTGGTTGACCTGTCCAATGGGGAGATCCTTGCTGAGTCCTCTGGCTATAACGGGCAGATCAGCTGCGGTGAAGACGTGATTTCGCGCATTGTCTATGCCAATCGACCAGGCGGTTTAAAAGGTCTTCAGGAGAAGGTGGTTGGTACCATTAATACGATCATCGAGGAGATCTGTCGAGAATTGATTATCTCTCCCACAGATATTGCCTATATGATGGCAGCTGGCAATACGATCATGTCGCATCTCCTGCTGGGGTTGGACCCGAAATATCTCCGGGAATCTCCGTACGTGCCCAGTGTCAGCCGGTTTCCTTTGACCAAGGCAGCTGAGCTGGGAATTCATGCCCATCCCTCCATGCGGCTTTTTCTCTATCCCTGTATTGCCTCCTATGTGGGCGGTGATATCGTGGCCGGTGTTCATGCCTGCCAAATGGCCAAGTCGGACAAGGTCAGCCTGTTCATTGACATCGGCACCAACGGTGAAATCGTGGTGGGCAATCAGGACTGGATGGTCTGTGCGGCCTGCTCAGCTGGCCCTGCCTTTGAAGGCGGTGGAATCCGCTACGGGATGCGGGCCTCCAGCGGTGCCATTGAAAATTTTCAGATTCATCCAGAGACCTTTGATCCTATGATCGTGACCATCGATCGTATTAAACCCTCGGGAATCTGTGGGTCCGGCCTGATATCCATCGTGGCCGAGCTTTTGGAAAACGGCGTGATTGACCAGCAAGGAAAATTTAGCCATAACTTGGATACCCCCAGGATTCGGCAGGGAATTGACGGCTGGGAATATGTGCTGGCTTGGCCCGTGATTCGCTGATCGGAGAGGACATCGTGATCACCGAGGTGGATCTGGATAACCTGATGCGGGCTAAGGGAGCCATGTATGCAGGCTATCAGACCCTGCTGGAGTCAGTTGGGCTAGGATTTAACGATCTGGATCGAGTCATTATGGCTGGAAATTTCGGGGCTATATTGATCTGGAGCGGGCCATCTGTATTGGTCTCTTGCCGGATGTGGATCGAGAGAATTTTTATTATATCGGCAACGCTCTATGCTGGGTTGCCAGATAAGTCTTTCCGATGTACACCGTTTTTATGAGCGCCTTGCTGTGCGCCGGCTTATGACCAATATGGAGTTGTCCGAGAATCCCGAATTTATGCAGCATTATATGGCTGCCCTCTTTCTCCCTCATACGGATATGAGTCTTTTTCCGACGGTTCAGGAAAAATTGAAAGAGATCAGCTGAAATTCAACAGGAGAAGATAACATGAACAAAAGAAATTGGATCTCAGCGGTTGGCGCGTTGTTGCTCGGCACCCTCGTTCTCTTGGCCGGATGCTCGGGTGAAAAGGAAGCAAAAGAAGAAGCAAGCAAGGACGCCGGAGTGGTAAAGCAGGCCTCGGACAAGGTCGCGGGCAAGGCAATGGAGTATATCAATAAACCCCTGGACAAGGCCAAAGAATCCCAGGCTGCGCAGAACGTTCAAACGCAGAAGATGGAGGATATGTTGGAGGAGAGTGGGGAGTAGTTCCGACTTCCTTTGATATTCTGGAAACCCTCATAAGGGTGCGATGAAAAATGCGGTTGCCTATGCAGCCACTGCCCATACTCTTCCCGATACCTCTTTCGGTATCCGTCCGCTTGATCAGCTCTTAGGGCAAGCATGATTCGAGCATTTTCGGGCGTCCACTATGCACCGGTTATTTTCAGACGTTCCTGGAGAATATACCGGTGCGCTTTTTCTGTTGCCAAGAAGCCCCTTGATACCATTGAAGGCCCGCGCGTTGCCCTGTATACAATCCCGTTCGTCTCACCGCTTCAGGATTGCCCTCCCTTATGCTTAGCTTTGACATGCACTTCGTCAAATATAAGATCCGTACCGATACAGCCTCTTTTTTTCTGTCGATTTTTTTTTGCTTTCTCCCTTTTTATCCCAATGAAAAAAGGTGAAAAATATTTTATGCTGTGCTTTATGGTGTAATGGGAAATTTATTTTGTTATGACAAGTAGAACAGTGAGGTGAAGGGAGCTATTTTTAATAGATTGACAGAGGTACATCTAAGGACATTTACAGCATAAAGACAGTTTGTTGTATTTTTTGCTTGGAAAGATGAAGGCTTTTATCAAAACGCCCGGAAAGCATGAATAAGAACCAGTTGTGAAACCAAATAGGATGTCTGACGACGTTTTTATGATTTTAGATGCAAGGAAACGTCTTTTTAGAAAACTAGGGATGTTTCTTCGCGCCTTTTTATCTCGGATGAATCCCCTTCGCGCTCAAGACATCTGCTGCTCGGCAGAGTCCTATACAATAGTTGCGCCAGTGAGTATGGTCAGAGTTGGGGGGCGTCATCATTCGCAACGAGTGCATATCTTAGTTTACGGCAAAATTGTCCCACCACATCCCGGAGTCACCGTGCAGGTGAGCTTTCAAGGGCATCAGATAGACATTGACTCAGTAGATAGTGGACAGACCCGGCCTGTAACGGCCTTGACTGATCGGGCCGGGGAGTTTGTTGTTGATGAAAATTTTATCTGCGGACCGCAGGTGAAATTCATTACCAGTGTCACCTCCATTCCTGGTACAGATGTCTTCACCGTTATCGCATCATTGCGTTTGAAAAAAGAAGCAACATCTTGCTGTGAAAAATACGCTAGCCGCTTAAACAAAGATCCGTTGCCCACTGCCACCATTACCATCGACTTTGAATCACATTGCCAGAAATCTGTCACCTATTGGTTCGAAAATCCCTATAAAGATGGAAATATCTCCCGGACAACGGAAATTTTCTATCGTCCTACAGAATCATCTGCGTTGTATCTCAAACTTTTACCCTACAAGGAAGATCATACAAGTATCATTGATGTTTTTATAACGACTGAAGAGTGCCCCGTCCCCCGATATCAACGGTTCCACACGACAAGGGCGGAGGAAGAATTCATCCGTATTGCTCTCTTTGATCCCGAATCAACATTGAAATCTGCCCTTATTCTTGTGTAAATGTTTGTCCCTCCTGGTTTTTTCTTTTTTATTTTCAAAAAACGGGATACGTTGTTTATTTTCAAGCTGAAAAGTTTTGGGTAGGATACGTACTCATTTAAATGAGTAGCCGTGCAAATATAATCGACACGACTGCCGGTCTTCAAAGCTGTTTTTTTAACAAGTTGGCAGCTTTAAAAGTGTCAATATTCTGGGTGGAGTACTTGCTCCGTTTGAGTAGACTGGCCGTAACGTTTTTTTTTGAATACTTTCCCCTTATCGTTAAGGGATTATTTTTGGGCCTATGGATGCAAATAACGGTATACTTTGCCCTATTCCAGAAGATGAACGAACACCGTTCGTTGATGTCTTATTGAAATTTATTGACTGGCAAAAGGTGCGTATTGAAAATGCAGAAGAGGAAAATAAAAGGCTGAAAAAGGAGATTGTCGAGCTGAAAAAGAAGGGGATTGATGAGCGTGATAAAAGGTCAGTCAGTGAGGACAACCGGATCAAAAGAATAGAAAAGGTACAGGCTCCCAAGAAAAATATCACTCCCTTGAAAATTCAGCAACAGGACGCAGTGAAGCCGGAAGATATCCAACAGCTGTTGGTGAAGAATATTCAACAACTCTTGGTGAATATAGGGCATAAAAACAAACGTCAATTTACTCGGTTGCAGGTTTGCTTGGATGCTGATCTCGATTTCGGTTCACAGCGATATTATAGACATTTAGTGGAGGATATCAGCCTTGGAGGTTTTTATGTCAAGGGACGGTTTGACCAACGGCGACCAGGTGATATCTGTACCATCTGCCTCAATCAGTCAGAAGTTGATGGAGATCTTGAAATTCACGCGACCTGTTCCGTTATCAGGGGCAGTGCCAACGGGATGGCCCTTGAATTTCTTTCTATGAAACTCGATGATTTTTGTCATCTTCAGACAGTTCTACTCTATGAGGCTGATGATCCTTTTGTTTTAGGGACAGAGTTTGTAAATCATATGAATCTTGAACTTGAGAATGACCTTATTTTATGTCATACGTTTCATTTTCATCAAGACACGGAAGGAAGAGGCCCTGCCTGAGTACCTCTCCTTTTTTTACCAACTTGCCTGCTCAATTCCCTCTCGTCCGTTTTGTTTTTTGGCCTCCTGTTCTGCCAACAGCTCAGCAATGGTTTTCTGCAACAGAGGATGTGCTAATTGCGTTCCAATCTCCGCCAAAGGAATGAGCACAAAGAGCCGTTCATGCATTAAAGGATGGGGCAGCTCGAGCCGATCAGTCTGTATGACATAGGAATCAAAGAGGAGAAGGTCGAGATCAAGGGTTCTGTCTTGGTAGCCCTCTAGCTCTGGGTGGCGAACTCTCCCGAATTTTTGCTCTGTTTCCAGGAGGAGGTCAAGGAGCGTCTCTGGAGGTAGTGTTGTCTGCAGGCAACCGGCGGCATTAATAAACCAATGGCTGCTCTCCATCCCTACAGGTTTAGTGTGATAGGGGGAAGAAAGGGCCTGTAAGCTGACCTCGGGGTGTTGGCCGAGAGACTGCCAAGCCTCCTTCAGTAAGGTGCGTGATTGACCAAGATTGGAGCCAAGGCCGATACAGGCGGAAGCAGAAGAAGATATGCTCATCGCGATTATTCTAAAGAGGAAACGCGTCAGTCGATGAGACCGGGTGCGGAACTCATCGACTGGGAAGATTTTTTTGTAGTTACGTAGGAGAAATCAGAATTCCGACAAGCCTAGAACATCGAACATGGTATAAAGCCCCTTGGGTTGGCTGGCTACCCAAGCGGCGGCCTTGGCCGCACCTCCGGCAAAGTTATCCCGGTTGTGGGCACGGTGGGTGATTTCAATCCGCTCGCCAGGACCGGCAAAGTAGGCAGTGTGTTCACCAACAATGTCTCCGCCCCGAATGGTCTGGATACCGATTTCCTTATCCGTTCGTTCACCGATAATACCGTTGCGCTCAAAAACACCGACCTCAGCCAGGTTTCTTCCCAGTCCCTTGGCGGCCATTTCCCCAATCTTCAGGGCTGTTCCAGAGGGAGCATCTTTTTTCATCCGGTGATGGGCCTCAACGATCTCTACGTCATAGGCATCGCCGAGCACGGCAGCTGCCTTTTCCACCAGTTTGAACAGGACATTGACGCCCACAGCCATGTTTGGAGCCTGCACGCAGGGGAAAGATGCTGTTGCAGTCTCCCGGAGTACGGTTAGGTCATCGGCACTCAAGCCAGTGGTCCCGATCACCATAGCTCGTCCATGCTTGGCCGCAATCTTAACGAATTCCATAGTGGCTTTGTGAAAGGTAAAGTCAATAATGACATCGCCTTGATCAATCACCGCCTCTAAGCTGTCAGCTATGGTCACACCTGCATTGCCGATACCTGCTATTTCTCCGGCGTCCTTGCCCACATTAGGGTTACCGGGTTGTTCAAAGGCCCCGGCCAAGGTAAGATCCGGGTGCTGATGCACCATATAACAGATACGTTGTCCCATTCGACCGGTGGCTCCGGCTACAATTACTTTGGTCATGGCTTTCTCTTGGTCTTGATTATATTTTTTCTGAAATTAGTTGAGTTCTTTTGAGCAGGATGCATCCTGTTAACGATCGGTTGCTTTTACCGCTGCTTCGGGTGTTGTTGAATCTTTTTCAAGGGCTGACTGTTGCTTATTGTTTGTTTGAAAAACTGATGATGTTTGCTTGTTTTCATCTGGGCTGAACTCAATGCTTTGGAAGAAAAGCACGACAGCCAGCACCAACAGGCAATAAAGCAGGAGCTTCCGCTTGAGCTTTCTTTTTCTCTCCGCCTCTTGTTTTACCCATCTGCGAAATTCTGGCAGATTTTTTTCAATATTATCCTCGAACTCGGCCCGTCTTCTCTTGTCATTTTTTGCTGTTTCGTTGAGCCATTTTCTGAGCGAATCTGTAAAGGTATCATTCGTTCCGTTGAGTAACATGCCTATGAGGATGCCTGCTATAAAGGAAAGAAGGATAGTCATCTGTCTATTGATAGCGCATGATCATCATTCAACGAATTTTTGCTGAACGATTTCGAAGCCTGTGCTTGCTTTGGCAACCTTTTAATTTATCGATGATTTGAACCTATGGTTGCGCTGCATCAGCTTGGGCGATAAGTAAAATAGTCGTTGCCGTCAGGTGCAAGGCATAGGAGGCTATATAATCTGGCATTTCTCTCTGTGTAGGGCCTTGACCATGCCCTGCAAGTTTATTCCTTACCGTAGGAATTCCAGAGTCTAAGAGGTTTTGCATAATATTGAGTTGATTCTGCATGAAAGAAGGAATTAGTCCATTTTTTAAAACTATGGTAATGAGCCTCTTAGCAGTATCTTTCTGATCATAAAGCCAATTACGTTTTGAGCAGATTGTTTTAAGTAAACTCTCCAACGCCTTCAGGCATTCAGCGGTTGATTCCTCATAACGTCCATGCCGGTAATGCTCATGCGCCTGAAGGAACTCTTGATTTACGGAGTGGTAACGCTGTGCTTTCAGTAAACTCAGAACAGGTTTAACGGCTTCCGAGTGTATAAACTGAGAATCGACCCGTATTAATTCACCGGATTCGTATTGATAACCAACGCCAGCTTCCCTGAATCTCTGATTCAATTCATTTATAAGTTCATCAACATTCAGGTGTTTATTGTAATGATACAGGTGCTTGCGGATTGATCTGTCAATAATTCGAAATGTCAGTTCTATAACGTCAAGTACCTGCTCATAATCTTCTGTTTGGAGCAGGAATTTGGAGAGTTCTTCAAATCCTTCGTAATATTCATCGGCAAGTTTGAATACTCCGTATTCTCGACAAAGTAAGCTATTTATTTGTTTTATGTTTTTTTTTGCTTCGCCCGAGAAGTATCCCCCCTCCGTCGCAAAGGCTTCCTTCAGCATATGCACAACCTGAACTCTCAGGGAGCTTGGTATGTCCTCATACTGATATACATCAGAAAACTCTCCTCGCTCTCGTTTCCGTTTTTTCGAGTAGAGATCAAGTAGCACTTGCTGTGTCCTCCATAGAATGCTCTACCTAAAGAGTAATAGGCCCAAAAGGGCGACCACAAGGATCGCCCCTGCGCAACTTAAATCAACTCAACCGCTTTCATCTCAGTGATCAGCTTATTCAGCGAAGACTCGTCCATCTCAGTCATAGGCAGGCGAATCTCAGGGGTGGCGATCTTACCCATCAGGTGTAAGCCCTTCTTGGCCGGGGCCGGGTTGGGATAGCAAAACATGCTCCCCATCAGAGCAAAGAGCTTGTAATGGATCTCATTAGCCGTGGCCAGGTCACCTTTAAGAGCCGCTTCCATCAGCTCGGCCATGGCCTTGGGAGCGACATTGGAGGTCACAGAGATAACCCCTTTGCCGCCGATGAGCACGGTGGGCATGGAGGTGAAATCGTCACCAGACAGGACAACAAAGTCCTTCGGGCAAAGGCGAATCACTTCGGAAATCTGATTGAGACAACCGCAAGCCTCTTTAATACCGATAACATTGGACAGCTCAGCTAGGCGGGCCACTGTGGCCGGAGCCATATTGGTGACGGTGCGGCTCGGGACATTATAAAGCACCATGGGGATATCCACGGCCTCGGTAATGGCTTTAAAATGCTGGTACAGACCTTCCTGGCTCGGCTTATTATAATAAGGAACCACGGAGAGCACCGCATCAGCGCCGCTATCTCTGGCTGATTCGGTCAGCTCAATGGCTTCTGCTGTGCTGTTAGCACCGGTTCCGGCTACAACTGGCACGCGTCCGTCAACCGCTTTAACAGTGATATCAATAACTCGTTTATGCTCATCAAAACCCAGGGTCGCGGACTCGCCAGTGGTTCCGCAGGGCACTAAGCCGTGGATACCGTTGTCGATCTGGAAATTAATCAGATCGGTCAGACTTTGTTCATCAACCTTGCCATCCCGCATAGGGGTGACAATAGCGGTAAAAGCACCTTCGAGGTTTTTTCCTGTTGTTGTCATTAACCTTCTCCTTTGTAATCTTTATATTAAAGTAGCGGCTTTCATGTTTTGTTGTCCCGGCCCGCTGGACCGGAATGGGAGTTTAAAGCAACGCCTCAGCGTCGAGTTCTCCCGAATAAATGGTATGGGCCGGTCCTTTGAGAAAAACATTATAAACAATATCATTGTGTCCGCTCACCTTATCCTTCTTGAGATCGAACAAGATAGTCAAACGATCATTGCCGGAGGTAATAATATTCACCGGTGAGGCGGCCTGATCCAAAAGTGCGGCAATAATGGCACAGGCCGCAGCTCCGGTACCACAGGCCAGGGTTTCATTTTCTACACCCCGTTCATAGGTTCTTACCTTGATGGCATCCCCTTGGCGTTGGGTGAAGTTAACATTGGTCCCGGCAGGCATGAAGGCCTCGTGATGGCGGATGCGACTACCCAAGGCACGGACATCTGTCTGATCGATATCATCGACAAAGACCACGGCATGAGGTACGCCGGTGTCAATACTGTGAACAGTATATTCTTTCCCCTCCGCCGTAATGCACTGATGCATGTTTAGCCCAACCGGATCGGTCATCTTTACGGCAACATCCTTTTCTGAAACGCTGGCTTCGATAATTCCGGCCAAGGTGGCAAAACGCATTTGCGCTGGGGCAATCCCCTGCAAAAAGGCAAAGCGGGCCGCACAACGGGCTCCGTTTCCGCACATTTCGGCAACCGAGCCATCCGCGTTGAAAAAACGCCATTGAAAATCCGCTTCGGAAGAATCCTCGATAAGAATCAGCCCATCTGCACCTGCTGAAAATTTTCTCCGACAGACTTTAGCGGCGAATTCGGCCATAGCCTCCGGGGCAAGGAGTGGTTTGCGGTGATCAATAATGATGAAATCATTGCCTGTGCCACTCATCTTTACAAAGGGGACAGGAAAGTCAGGTGTCTGCATCGTCGTTGTCTGTTTTTGTCGGTGAGGACGTCTATCTCTATGAAAAAGTGTTTATTAAAAAGCCACTATAGTGATTTTCCGATGGTCTATCAAGAGGAAATCTCTTTTTATAGCCTTTGCCTGCTTTCAAGGAAATGGAGTAACGGGTTCGTATCAGGAGGAATTCCGTAGATCTCTTTATATTGTTCCGGGTCAAATGAGGCATAAGGTTTCCTGTTTTCCTTCCAGCCCACTGTACAATAATGGATCAACGGGTCAATTTCCTGAAAAAAGACATCAGGATATTCGCGCAGGTAAAATTTCCGATCAAAAAGCCCGGAGCGAAGCACAACGCGATAAGATCTGCTGGTGTAAAAAAGCAGCAGTTTTTTCATGATATTTTTTATAGAGAAGGACCGCGTTCTTTCTCTCCTTTCTATATATTCTTCCAAAGCAGCAAGGGTAGGGCGGGTAGTGGTAAGCTCCTCATTGAGCTTACTGACGAGATGCTCGGGTACGGTGTCACCAATAATAAGATAATCCAGCTCAATCGTCAAACTGATCACCTTGTTCACCTTATCGACGCAGGTGGGGGCCTCCAGGCGAATCATCAGCCTGGGATCCTTGGAGGTGAAAAAATAGAGGCTGTCTTCAACAAAGGTCGCATTGTTTTCAAAGGAGAGGTTCTTACGGCCCTGCTCGGTTTCCGCCTTTACGGTCTTGATATTGATAATAGCCTGCTCATTGACCAGTTGGACTTCCAGGAGATCCTTCGCCTCCCAATGCAGCTGATCAAAAAACAATGCCTTGGTTTCAATATCAACCCTTCTCGTACTGAGAAGTTCACGTTGCTTATACTGCCCAGTAGTAGCCTGCTCTGTAGCATGTTCACGGCGATACAGGGCAGCCTCAAGATAGGCCCCCTTGATATCTACGAGCCGATCAAAAAGAGCATCAATATGTTTTTTATATAATGCTTCATGCTTATGAAAAATTTTAGTCAGGATTGCAACTTTCTGCTTTTTCTCCTTGCTGCGCAGCATGGAGTCGGAGCGGATGCGATAATAAAATAAAATTTCCGGGATTCTCTGAACCTGTCGCCCTCGTTCAATCAGGGAAAGCCAGAAATCGTAATCTTCCCAGCCGTAGATCATGGCCGGATCAAAGCCGCCCACTTCTTCCCAGTCTGCTCTGCGAAAGAAGGAGGTGCAGAAAATGACGTTGTTAAGCAGCATCTCCTCCAGGCTGTACTCGGGCAGCTGCCACTCGCCATTGCGGTCGCCAAAAAAACGGGCTTTACAGTAAACGATACCTAATTCTGGATCCGCATCCAGCAGTTGGACAGCCTGCTCCAGATAGGTCGGGCCGATCCGATCATCCGCATCCAAGGGCAGGATATATTCGCCTTGCGCCTCTCTGATGCCGTTATTTCTGGCTGATGACAGCCCCTGATTTTCTGTGTGCAGAACCCGTGTCTTGGGAAAATTCAGCTGCTGAAGATGATTAACAGTAAAGGGATCTGTCGAACCATCGTTGACAACGATGATTTCAAAATCCTGACAGGTCTGGGCAAGAACAGAATTGATGGTTTCATCAATAAAGGCACCCTGATTATAGCAGGGGATAACAACGGAAACGCACGGCATGCTGTAGATCTGGTGGATGAGAGAGTGGAGTGTTGAGTGTTAAGAAGCTGGAATTAGGGTTTGATTGTAGGAAAGAGCTTGGTGTAGGCACCATAGCCTTCTTTTTCCAAGTCCTCTGCCGGAATAAACCGTAGCGCAGCAGAGTTCATGCAATAGCGCAGCCCTGTGGGTGCAGGTCCGTCAGTAAAGACATGGCCAAGATGGGAGTCAGCATGCTTGCTCCGTACTTCAATGCGCACGGAAAACCAGCTTTTATCCTCGCGTTCGACAATATTATCCGGCTCAAGGGGCTTGGTAAAGCTGGGCCATCCTGTCCCGGATGTATACTTGTCCAGCGAACTGAACAGAGGCTCTCCAGACACGATGTCTACATAAATTCCCGGTTTGGTATTATCCCAGTAGGTATTCTTAAATGCCGCCTCAGTCCCTTCTTCCTGGGTAACCTTATACTGGAGCGGAGTCAAGCGCTTCTTCAGCTCTTCCTGACTCGGTTTTGGGCTCATTTTCTTAGGAGTCATTGAAGCCGACATCTTTCCGCCTGTTGGAGCTTCCAGGGCAGCTACGGGTAAAGTTTTTCCCTCCCATAACTCCTCAAGCCGCTGATCTCGACCGCATTTAAACCGGTAAAATTTGTATCGGATAGGATTTTTCTCCGAGTAATTCTGATGATACTCTTCAGCCGGATAAAAGATGCTGCCCTGTCGTATCTTCGTGGCAACAGGTTGATCAAGCAACCCAGATTGTTCCAAGGCCGCTCTTGAGGCTTGAGCCGCTTTCCTCTGAGTTTCTGTGGTATAAAAAATTGCTGTGGAATAGGCATGGCCCCGATCACAGAATTGCCCGCCTGGATCAACCGGATCAACTTTTTGCCAAAATACATTAAGGAGATCCGGATACGAGATAACAGCGGGATCAAAGGTAACCTGAACAACCTCGATATGTCCTTTTTGTATATAATCGTCGTAGGTCGGATTGGTGCCGGTTCCGCCGGTATACCCGGAAAGAACCTCCTGCACGCCTTTGACCTTCTGAAGATCCGCTTCCAGGCACCAGAAACAGCCTCCGGCCAAAACAGCCTGTTCTGTATTTTGTCCTGCTTGTCCTGCAAAGGCCTCAGGCAGCATTCCCCAACCTGCGAAAAAAATAATCATCGGAATAAAGGGTTTCATGGTGTGAGTGAAGGAAAAGGTTATGTTGTGGTGCGGACTTACGGGGTCTTGATGCTCTATTGTAGAGTATAGGCTATTCTCTCTGTTGTTGCAAAACTTTTAAGAAAACTTTCAAAACTCGATTCCATGTCGTTTTTTTACTTGCTTAATTTGCTGAATCTATTATGCTTTAAAGCAAGATCGCTGTCGAAACACCTACCCTATGAAGAGGGTATTATGATGTAAGGGCGATCCTTGTGATCGCCCTTTTTTTATGCACCACCACCACCAGGAAAAACATCAAGCGACCGCCCCACGAACACCCCCGCCGTATCCTCCTTACCGTCATTAACTGAATTTTTTCCTTTGCTGTATGTTGATTAGTATTGACATGTTATAAAACAGGGATTTATGTAATGGGCTCTTCTCGCGGTTGCGCAGAATGCACCACTTAAAAAGAATCACTCAGTAAATCTTACAAAAATGAAGAAAAAGGAAAGTGTGAACAATACGTTAAAATCAGTCCAGGGGTATGTGGCCTTCATAGCCTTATCCACCCTGTTCTATGAATTAGCCCTGATTAGAATTCTGGATGTTCTTTGGTATCCTCATTTCTCCTATATGGTTATCACCCTAGCCCTGCTCGGGTTCGGTATTGCCGGTGTTATGACCTCAATCTTTGCTCATCGCCTTGCCTGGCAACCCAAGGTCGCTATCCCCTTAACCTCTTTATTGGCAATAAGTTATATAGGAGTCTTTGTCCTCCTCTCTGTTCTCCAGATTGATTTTAATGAATTTTCTTCTGTCACCTCACTGGGGCTAAAGGTGTTTCTCAGTTTTTCTGGATTGCTGGTACCTTTTTTTCTCAGCGGTTTCATTCTGTCCTTGCTGTTTACCGAGTATGCAGGTTCCTTTGGCCGTCTCTATGCCTGGGATCTGGCCGGGGCTGCCTTGGGCTGTATTCTGGTTCCCTTGCTGATTCCCAGCTTTGGCGGGCCTGGGCTTCTCTTTGCCGTGTCTGGGCTGACCTTTGCCGGGGCTGCAATTTTGGCTCGTACAAAGACCTTTCGAATAGCCTTTGTCTCTATCGCTATACTCGTCATACTTTTCCCTTTCGTGGCTAAAGAGCATGATTATCTTGAAATTCCCTTTCATATGGATAAAAGGGGGATTGTAAAGCTGACTAAAGAGCCGCCGCTTCTAACAGTCTGGGATCGCATCGCACGGATTGATTTAATCAAATACACAGACAAGTACACCTGGATCGCCTACGACGGTGGGACCCAGACCAGCTATTATTATGATTTTGACGGTAATTATGAAAAGCTCCGGCAAGAGCTGCCCAAGAAAACGACGAGCCATTTTTGGGATCGCTTTGTCTATGTGTCCCATTGGCTGAAAGAAGGCACTGATGCCAAGGTATTGGTCATTGGGGCAGCTGGCGGGCAGGAAACCAAGGCGGCTGTGACCTTCGGTGCCAGTGCCGTGGATGCCGTGGAAATGGTGGGTTCGGTTATCCGGCTCGGCAAAGAAAAATATGCTATCGAGCCCTATAATAATCCAGTGGTCAACGCGGTGCAGGGGGAGGGACGAAGTTTTCTCCGCTCCGGTAATAAGACCTATGACATCATCCAGATGATGTCTAATCACACCTCAGCCAGTATTTCTTCGGGCTCTGGAGCGGTCTCTCCTAACTATCTCCAAACCGTGGATGCCTATGAAGAGTATTTCAGCCATCTCAGCGAGAACGGCGTCCTCCATATCAACCACCATGTCTATCCAAAAATGGTGCTGACTGCGGCTCAGGCTTGGAAAAATATGGGCCGGGATGATTTTTCCCGACATGTACTGATCTATTATTCCGATGCATGGTGCAATCTTCCGACCCTGCTGATCAAGATGAAGCCGTGGACGTTGCCGGAGTTTAATAAGGTGGATATGCTGATGCGAGATCATTTCAAACTGGTGCATAATCCCCTGAATCCGACCGGAAGTGCCCTCAAACCCGAGTTCTTTACAGGACACCTGCCTGCTGAATTGGAAGAGAACATCCCTTATCGAATGCATGTACCCACGGATAATCAGCCCTACTTTAATCATCTTCGCAAACGATTCGCCCCGGTTTCATTCCGTGAACCCTATGTGGATAGATCACTCAAGGTGCTGCTGAATGATTCGATCAAAAACGGGATACCAATGGATGTGATCCATCTTATCGTCACTGCCGGGGCTGCTCTCGCCCTTGCTGTGCTCTGCCTTTTTGCACCGCTGCTCTTCTCCAAGGTTGGTCGAGCCCCGTGGAAGGGAAAAACCTCTTTTGTGACCTATTTTGCCTGTCTCGGAGCAGGATTTATCAGTATTGAATTGATTTTTATTCAGCTTTTCCATAAATTGATTGGGTATCCGCTCTATACCTACGCGGCTGTTGTCTTCGCCTTTTTGATTGCTGCTGGCACAGGCAGTTATCTGACAGATAAATTTTCTCTGGATAAGACCAGGATAATGCGATTTCTTCCCTTTCTCGGTATTCCGCTCTACGGCACCCTGCTCCTGCTGTTGGAGAAACCTCTGCTTGATTTTTTCCTCCAATGGTCGACCTGGATTCGTCTGCTTGGCAGCGTTGCTCTCATCTTTCCGCTCGGCGCTTTTCTTGGTATGCCCTTTGCTATCGGTATTGCCGGTTCCCATACAAAAGGAAGAGGAGCCGTGGGCTGGGCCTGGGCCGTTAATGGACTTTTTACCGTCCTCGGCAGTGTCCTGAGTGTTTTGGCAGCTACCTATTTCGGTTTTATCCTGACCCTTTCTGGAGCCTTTCTGATTTATATCCTCGCCGGATTGCTCTTGCCGGGTTTTGCTCCCTTTGTAACACCTGAAAAGAACGGTGTATTATCATGAATATGCAGCAGTTTTACGCATTAGACCAACTGATTAAGGAAGGGGAGCGGATCAGCAATCATTTTGATACGGTCTCCTTTGATCTTTTTGACACCCTGCTGATTCGCCGTATCCATGATCCCGACTTGGTAAAGCCTGCTGTGGCCCGATATATCAGTAACAGGTTCAACAGTAGAGCAACAGGGCAGGGAAAGGAAAAAAACTGGAGCTGGCAGCAGATACAAAAGCTCCGTGATACCTTTGAAAAAGAGCAACGCCAAGAAACCGGGCAGAAATTTGATGATTTCGAGGCCTGTTACCCGGATTATATGAGCCGGGTCATCACCACTGTGTTCGGTGACCAGAAGGATGACCAGCTGCTGCAAGAAGTCACGGGCTACGAGCTGGCAATAGAAAATTCGGTTCTTGTTCCCCGTTATGATTTGGTGGACTGGCTCAGGAGGCTCAAAAAGCAGGGCAAGAAGGTACTGGTCGTCTCGGACGTCTACCTGCCTGCGGCCCATCTGGAACGACTGATTGAGCATGCTGGTTTTCTGGATCAGGTGGATGCGGTGGTCTCCTCGGCAGACAGTTTTTTGGCCAAGGCATCGGGTAAGGCCTTTCCCATGCTCCAGGAGCGTTTTGATCTCCAGTATGAGCGCTGGCTCCATGTGGGCGATAACCCGGTGTCTGACGGGGGCCAACCTGCGGAACAGGGCATCCATTCCCTTGTCCTCCGGGATGGTTTAGAGAAAATGCGTAAGTCTTTGGCCCGGCGGTATCATCATTATTCCTTGGGCCTCCCCTTCTATAGGGGCCGTTGCCTGCAACAGATCATGCTGCCCTTGGAAGCAGAAAATAGCCCCCAGCACCCTCTGTATGTGAAGGGCTTTAACGTTTTCTCACCTCTGCTGGCCGCCTTTGTCCAAGGAGTTGCTGAGCATTGCCTGAACGCGGGCATCCGACGCCTCTATTTTTTTTCTCGCGAAGGCTGGCTTTTTGAGCAGGTCTGGAACAGGGTGATTCCGAAAATCTATGCCGGGATGGGTAACCTCCCCGAGGTTTCCTATCTTTATGTCAGCAGAATGGCCCTTGCTCCGGCCAGTTGTGGTCATGCCGGACTTGATCAAGAACATGCGGATATCGTCTTTCTTCCGCCGGGCAATAAGGATTTCCGGGATGTCTGCCGGGTCTTTGGCCTGGAGGGGGCTACCTTCACCAATATTTTGTCACTGTATGAACTGCATCAGGAGACCGTTCTCTCCCCTCTTCATGAGGGTTTTCTCCCGGAAAACCGACTCCGCTTTAACGAAATGCTGGAGGACGAGGCCTTTCAGGAAGAGGTGAAAAAGCAGACCCTGCCTGCTCATCAGGCGCTCCAGCGGTATTTGGAAGACCAAGGCCTTTTTGCGCAACCGGATGTGGCCTTGGTGGATATAGGCTGGTTGGGCACCATTCAGCGTTTTCTTCATCGAGCTATTGCCCACCGGCCAGATGCTCCACGCTGCCACGGCCTCCTTTTCGGGGCGACCCGAGGAATCTCCTATCCGACAACCCCGGCCAATTCCATCACCGGTATTATCTATGACCGTGATCGCTTTGATCTGGCCGCATCAACCCTGCTCTATAATCGGGATCTCTTTGAAGAGACCTGTCGGGCACCGCATCCTACCCTGAACGGATATCGCCTGATCGAAAAGAGCACAGAAGACGGTGCGGGTTATGAATTGATCTTTCGCCATGAGGATGATGCTATAGGACAGGCGGAAAAAGAACAGGACCATTTTTTCGCCCCGTTGCAAGAAGGCATTTTGGCCGGAGCAGAGCAATATGCTGCTGCCGCTGCCATCTTCGGGTATTCGCTGAGCGATGTCAAACCCTGGCTCAACTATCTGCTGGTTAGCCGAATGGCCTTTCCCAAGACTCGCGAAATTGAAGAGATCTGCCAGCGCCATCATCTGGATGATTTTCATGGCCAGCATAAGGCAACTAAAGCTGCTGCTGCCAAAGAGCTGTGGAAATGCTCACGACTCAAGCTGCGCTGGCGGCCCCTGCTACGCACCGAGTTTTTTTTACGCCTGATTAAAGAACGCCTTCGTTCATAGGAGAAAGAAGCTGTCATGAAAAAGCAATATGTTACCGGAAAAAGTTACGATTTAGGAGAAGACGAAGTAGGGAGGATGCTTGCCATGAGCTTGCGCAATAAAATTATTCCTCTGGGTAATCTCAGCGGCGGTGCTCGCCTCAAAGGTTTGTTGATTTTGCTGCTCTCCCATCTCTTCGGCAGGATAATTTTCCCTCGCATAATCCCTTTTGAACAGAAACTCCACCGGTTGTATCTTCTACTGAAACGAAACAGATAACCATGAACAAGAGGAGCATGGCATGAAATTCCAATGTGGAAGATGTGGAAAGAATTATCTGGTTGATAATGCGGATACCGATACCGTGGATAAAACCCTAACCATCCCTTGCAGCGCCTGTGGCAATAGTTTTTGTATTGATGAGAACATGGCCTTTTCCTCGGCGAGTGGTAACTCTAAGATCATCTGTGAAAACTGCGGCCAACTGGTCATTGAGAAGGTGAAGGCCTGCCCTTCATGCAATCTGGTACTCAATAAGCAAGATGAGGAAAAACGGATCGACAATAAGGAGTATGAGAAAATCCTGGTTCAGGACGGCAAGGTTGTTCAGCCCAATGGTAAAAAGGGCGGTAAGAAAATTATACTGGCGGCCCTGCTTGTCCTGATATTGGCCGGGATAGGAGGAGCCTTTTGGTTTTTCAGCACTCAGCAGCATACGTTGCAAGGTACCTTGCTGGAACCGGTTGCCGAGAAAATGCCCAACCTCAGCGGCAGAGATGAAACCCAGGTGGTGATTATGATGAACGGTCAGACCTATTATGCGAAGAAGATAGAAAAGGACGGGTCTATCGTTCGTATTACCACCAAGAGCGGGGCTGTGGTTGAAGTGGCGAAAAAGGATGTCCTAGATATTACCACAGCTGTAATTGAGGAGTAGGGGCACGATGCGCCGTGCCCCTACCAGTCGGCATGTTACTATTTTGACGTTGCTAAATCAGGCAAGGTCGAAACGATCCAGGTTCATGACCTTGTTCCAGGCCCCGACAAAATCACACAGGAATTTTCCCTGAGAATCCGCACTGCCGTAGATTTCCGCCAAGGCCCGGAGCTGAGAGTTGGAACCGAAGATCAGGTCCACCCGAGTGCCGGTCCACTTGAGCTCACCCGTGGCCCGATCCCGCCCCTCAAAGACATCCTCGTCTTCTGCGCTTGCTTTCCATTCCGTGCCCATGTCGAGCAAATTGACAAAGAAATCGTTGGTCAACGCCTCAGGCTGCTTGGTGAGAACACCGTGCAGCATCCCGCCGACATTGGTACCCAAGACCCGCAGGCCACCTACCAGCACAGTCATCTCAGGTGCGGTCAGGGTCAACAACTGGGCCCGATCAAGCAGCAGGTGCTCTGCCGAGACCGTGAACTTGGTTTGAAGATAGTTGCGGAAACCGTCCGCCTTGGGTTCAAGCACAGCAAAGGATTCCACATCGGTCTGCTCCTGGGAGGCATCGGTACGTCCTGGGGTAAAGGGAACCGTCACCTTCTGACCGGCATTTTCGGCTGCCTGCTCCACTCCGGCACAACCAGCCAACACTATCATGTCAGCAAGGGAGACCTTTTTCTTTTTATGCTCCTCATTAAATACCGTTCTAATTTGCTCAAGCTCCTTGAGTACCTTTGTCAGCTGCTCTGGTTGATTGACATCCCAATCCCTTTGCGGAGCAAGACAGATGCGGGCTCCGTTTGCCCCGCCGCGCATGTCCGAACCACGAAAGGTGGAGGCTGATGCCCAGGCCGTTGAAACCAACTGGGAAACCGACAACCCTGCTTTGCGGATCGCCTTTTTCAATTTTTTGATCTCGCTGGAATCGATCAGTTTATGGTCAACCGCTGGCACCGGGTCTTGCCAGATAAGGTCCTCTGCCGGAACTTCAGGGCCAAGATAGCGAGCACGCGGTCCCATATCGCGGTGGGTGAGCTTGAACCAGGCCCGAGCAAAGGCGTCTGCGAACTCCTCCGGGTTTTCCAGATAACGACGGGAGATGGGCTCATAGATCGGATCAAAGCGCAGAGCCAGATCTGCTGTGGTCATCATGGGGCGGTGCTTTATAGAGCGATCATGGGCATCAACCACCATGTCCTCTTCTTTTACGTCCTTGGCCAACCACTGGTGCGCATCTGCAGGGCTCTTGACTAACTCCCAGTCGTATTTAAACAGCACCTTGAGATAACCCATGTCCCACTTGGTCGGTTCAGGCTTCCAGCTCCTTCGATGCCGCTGGTAATGGCATCGCCGCCCTTGCCACTGCCAAAGTTGCTCTGCCAGCCAAAACCCATCTCTTCAATGGGCGCGGCCTCTGGTTCCGGCCCCACATGAGAGGCTTCGCCCGCACCATGACATTTACCAAAGGTATGCCCGCCCGCGACCAAGGCGACAGTCTCCTCATCGTTCATGCCCATACGACCGAAGGTATCGCGGATATCCCGACCCGAGGCCACCGGAGCCGGATCACCGTCCGGGCCTTCCGGGTTCACATAGATCAGGCCCATTTGTACAGCGGCCAGGGGATTTTCCAGATCGCGTTTACCGGAATAGCGACTGTTTGGCTGTTTGCTGGTTGCAAGCCATTCCATCTCCGTACCCCAGTAGATATCCTCTTCTGG
>MTKO01000078.1 GCA_004028505.1 Candidatus Electrothrix aarhusensis | reverse complement strand
GTGCAGCAGGCCCTGGCCAATCATGCGGATGCGGTCTATGCGGAGTTTGATGAACAGGAACAGGAGCAGCTCCGGCATATCTTTCTCAAGCTGGTTCGTCCGGGACAGGGCACCGAGGATACCCGACAGGTGGCGACGGTCGGGCAGATTGCGGAGGAATATCGGGGGCTGATTACTCGGCTGGCGGATAAACGGCTGATCGTTACCGGGCGGAATGAAGAACGCGGGGAAGAAACGGTTGAGGTGGTGCATGAGGCATTGATTCGACGTTGGCAGACGCTGCGGCAATGGGTGGATGAGGAACGGGAGTTTCTGGTTTGGCAGGAGAAGTTGCAGGTGTTGTTGGGGCAGTGGGAGGAGAGTGGGCAGGATGCAGGGGCCTTGTTGCGGGGCTTGCCCTTGGATGAGGCGCTGCGGTGGAGTGGAACACATGATACCCATTTGATGGGTGGAGAGCGGGAATTTATTGATGTCAGTGAGGAGCTCACGTGAACAGAGGATACAATCGAAAGAAAGACAGCGACGGAGGAATATTACTGGACTTGCTGTTGGATTGGTGATTGCGGTGGTGCTTTCGTTGTTTTCTGGGATGCAATGGAGGAATGCAGAGCAGGAAAGGCATCATGCTGTTGAGCAAAAAGCAATTGCAGAGAGGAAAACCGCTGAGGCGGAGCTGCAGACCCTTGCGGCCAACTACAACCTTGCAAAGGCATTTGAGGAGAAGGCATTAAGTACATTAAGTAGTATTCACTGATTTTCTCATAAATGGGCTCGAAAGAAGGCTTTTTTTGGTTTAGTATACATTTTTTTACACATGAAATTTCAGTATATTAAAGCCAAAAGGAGCCAATATGATAGAGCAGATTTTTACTGAAGCCTTTTTAGAAGAGTGGATAAAACATAATATTAATGATTCTAAAAATGAATTAGTGATACTGCGTACCATTATCCCCTGGCAAAAAATTACAAGCCGGTTAAGCCGGTTTTACAATATAAAAAAAGGTCGCCAGGCTAAATCACTACGAATATTGCTTGGCCTTGTTATTGTATCCAAATTGCGACTTCTCAGTGATGAAAAAGTTGTTCAGCAGGCTAAAGAGAATCGATATATCCAGTATTTCTGTAATGTCCCTGATAAGAAACTCCAAACTTTTATAAATCCGAGCACAATTTGTACTTTCAGAAAAAGAATAGGGGCTGAAGGAGCCGCTATTATTGAAAAAGAAGTTTTTAATTTCCTTCGAAAAACAGGGGTAATTAAAAATGATGCTCAACTTATCGATTCAACGGTACTGGAAGACAACATTATCTATCCTACCGATGTACAATTGCTCTATAAATCTTTTGCCAAGATGAGACAATTTGCTAAGCAAAATGATTTGCCTGTTTGGTGGGATGAAAAGTATATCAAGAAACTTTGGAGAATGTACAACCTAGCTAAATCGAAAGAAAAAATTAATTATTTGTGGGATTTTTATCTTGTGTTCGCAGGAACTGTCAATATTTTTCAAAATTACTTGGAGGAAGTACCATTTTTAATCAAAAAACTTGAATCAGGAAGACAGTTGTCCGAACTTCTGAATCTTTTAGACGATCAAACCGTACAAAAGCTGAGAGGTCAAAAAAATATCAAAAATAGAATCGTCTCACTGGATGAAGTTGACGCTCGACCGATTAAAAAAGGAAAAAGTCATCCGCCCTGCGAATTCGGCACAACGTTGCAGGTAAGTTTTAATCGTGACGGATTTATGATTACGACTGAAAATTTTATTGGAACCCCTGGAGACAAAACCCTTTTTATCAATACATTAGAGTTGTACAGAGAGAGGATGAAGGGCTATGCAAAAAAAGCAGTCACTGATTTGGGCTATAGAAGCCTCAATAACATGAAAGAGGGGAAGGAGAAGATTGAAACTATATTTATGGGGCGAGTCGAGGATGTCCCTGATGAAATTCAGAGTTTTTGTAAGAAAGCCCGTTCTGCAACCGAGGGGTTTATTGCTGTTGCAAAGACTTGGCGCGGTTTCGGGCGCAGCCTCTATAAAGGATTTGAAGGCGATAAAATATGGACCTCTCTATCTCAACTTGCTTATAACCTCCATAAATTTATCCAGCTGGACACAAATGAAAAAATTGAAGCAGACAGTCTGGTGAAGCTTGGTTTGTACGGCTGAAATGAAAAAAGTGGGGAAATACGCCCATATTTCAGTCAGCTTACAGTGCTGTAGTTTCATATAGAAAGGATGAAATAAAGCACTGTACGAGAAAATCAGTGAATACTAATTAGCAACAACCAGTCCATTTCGTAAAAATTCCTGTTTTAAACCAGAAGAAATACAAAATTTTATACAAAACTAGCCTGATACAAAAAAAATAGCCGACGCATGTTAATTGCAGAACGGGAGAGTTACAGAGTGCTCAGCATGTTCCAAAAACCAAAAAACGTCATTAGGTGACAAAATTTCACTGTCAAAACAACTATTTAGTAATAGTTATTGAAATTAAGAAGGAAGCAGGATAGTATTTTACCTTACAAGAAATACATCAAATTGAATCGGCACAAGGAGTCTATTGCCGGGAGAGAACTCAAGTGACGGGGTAAAGTATGCGGGGGAAAGTTTTTTGGGGGTTAGTGATTCTGCTGTTTATCGGGATATTGGTGATTCCATTCGTCCTGCCATCCTATTATGCTAGTCAAGCCGAGGCGCAATATAATAACGAACAATATAGTGAAAACTTCGTGGGCGAGGAGGACGAGGAGGAGAGCTATGACGGTTTTGATATCGACCTCAAAAAACGCCGTAAGAAAACCTCTACAGGAAGTACCTTCGCAAAAAGCGTTCGTTCATCAGGCGGTTCCCGAAGCTACCGTAGCGGCAAATAATCATCTCACATGCCTTCTGATCAATTCCAGCTGACCCGGTCACGGGCAGCGGTTCTGCAAGTCTCCGTACTGGTGGTTGCCCTGTGCGGCATTGTTTACGAGCTGCTCATCGCCACGGTTTCTGCCTACCTGCTCGGTGACTCGGTCCGCCAGTTCTCCATTACCATCGGCCTGTTCATGGCGGCAATGGGCCTCGGGGCTATATCACCCGCTTTATCAACCACCACCTCATTGCTCGCTTTGTCATCATCGAAATTCTGGTAGCCTTGGTCGGCGGTCTCTCCACGGTCATCCTCTTTCTGGTGTTCCCTTGGTCAGGGTTTTATGAGCCCACCATGTACGGGCTGATTATCATCATCGGCACCCTGGTAGGCATGGAGATCCCCCTGCTGACCCGAGTTTTGAGCGAGACCGGCGATATCCGCCGTTCCATTGCCGATGTTCTCTCCCTGGATTACCTTGGTGCGCTGATCGGCTCTGTTGCCTTCCCCCTCTTTCTCTTGCCCTTTCTCGGCCTCTTTCGGGCAAGCTTTGTTATCGGCTTTTTCAATGCCGGAGTAGCCCTTTTTAATGTCGTTGTTTTTTCTTCTCTGCTGCGATTCCCGAGACGCTATGCCGCCTTAGCCGTTCTTGTCTGTGCTCTGCTGATCTCAACCATGATTACCAACGAACGAATCACCGCTTTTGCCGAAGGCCAGCTCTATGCGGACAGAATTATCTTTTCGGAACAGACCCCGTATCAGAAAATCGTCCTGACCAAGGAAGACGGAACCAACCGGCATCGCCTCTATCTTGACGGCCATATTCAATTTGCCGAAGTCGATGAATACCGCTATCATGAGGCCTTGGTGCATCCGGTGCTGTCTGCTCCTGGTTCGCGCAAGGAGGTCTTGATTCTCGGCGGTGGGGACGGCTTGGCAGTCCGGGAAATCCTAAAATACCAGGATGTACAACGGATCACCCTGGTGGATATTGATCCGGCTATAACCAGAATCTGCTCAACCTTGGCCCCGATCACTCGCCTAAATCAGGGAGCCCTGCAAAATCCTCGGGTCAGTATCCGCAACGAAGACGCCTTTGCCTTCCTGCGTCAAAGCAAGGAAATCTTTGACCGGGTTATTATTGATCTGCCAGACCCCCATAACGAGGCCTTGAGCAAGTTGTACAGCGTTGAATTTTACAACCTGCTGGGCCGGCGGCTTACTGCGGACGGTTTAGTGGTCAGTCAGTCCACCTCGCCCCTGATGACGCGGGAGACCTTCCGGGCAATCGGTGAGACCATGAGCAATGCCGGTTTTGAGGTCCTGCGCTATAAGGTCAATGTCCCGTCCTTTGCTGGAGACTGGGGCTTCACCTTAGCCGGTCGGCCTGGTTATCTGCCGACCGCTTTTGCCATCCCGGAAGCCAATACCCGCTTTCTCACCAGCCAGGTGATGGAGGCTGCGACTGTTTTTGCCAAAGATGAACAGGTGCTATCGTCCCTGACCAATTCTATTTTTGAACCCAAACTCTACCTGCCTATAACCGGGAAGCTGCCCGTTGGTAAATCATTCTACGAGGAGGAGCATAATGATCAATTTCACAGAAACAGCTGAGCTCTATTACGGTATGCTCTACATTTTCTTGGGGATTGTCGTCCTCACGCTCAGTAAATTCGCCGTCAACCTAATGACACCCTATAAGATTAACAAGGAGCTGATTCATTCAGATAATCCGGCTCTGGGTGTCACCTTGGCGGGCTATTATGCCGGGGTAGTGATCATTTTTCTTGGATCTGTTATCGGGGATAGCTCTACCGAGCCAGCAACTGTCGGCGATCTCCTCCTTGAAGTCGCTATTGATTTAGGCTACGCAATGTTCGGCATCCTGGCTCTCAATCTCTGCCGCAAGGTGGTGGATTTGGCCATCCTCTATAAATTCAGCACGGTCAAGGAAATCATAACCGACCGCAACGTGGGAACCGGAGCAGTAGAAGCCGGAGCCATGATTGCGACAGCCCTGATGATCGCCGGGGCAGTCAGCGGTGAAGGGTCTTTTTTCTCCACTGTGGTTTTCTTTCTCCTCGGTATGCTCTTGCTCATCCTGTTCAGCCATTTCCATGCCTTTCTGACGCCTTATGATGACCACGACGAGATAGAAAAAGATAACGTGGCTGCTGGTGCTTATCTCGGTTTTTCTCTGATCGCGCTGGGGATTATCGTGCTCAAGGCCATAGCAGGGGATTTTGTCAGCTGGGGCTATAATCTTTCCTGGTTTGCCGGTTATGCTGTTCTCGGTTTTCTTGGGCTGGCCGTGCTTCAAAAGATAATCCTGATGATCTTCCTGCCCAGTGCAAATATTGAAGAGGAAATCAGTCGTGATCGTAATCTGAATATCGCCTGGATCGGCGGCACAATGAGCATCGGTATTGCTACTTTCATCTTCTTCTTACTCTAAGATATGAAAAAAACAGGTTTTATTTCGTTCCTTTGCCGCCTCTTGCTGGGAGGCCCAGGTTGGAAGGGCAAGGTTGTCAAAGTAATGGACGGTGATACCCTACAGATCAAGAAAGGGAAAGAATTAATCAAGATACGGCTGTACGGTGTTGATTGCCCAGAAAAAAAGCAGCGCTATGGCACGGAAGCAACAACGTTCGCTACGCAGCTTTTCCTCAACAAAAAGGTACGGGTCGAAGCGGTACATACCGACCAGTATGGTCGCACTGTCGCCCTGGTCAGGGCTGGTCGTAAAATGCTCAACCGAGAACTGGTACGGGAAGGTTATGCCTGGGTCTACCCTGCCTATTGCAAAAGAAAGCCGCTCTGCACGGAACTCAGCACATTGGAAGAAAAGGCAAAAAAGAAGAAGAAAGGTCTTTGGCAGCAGAAAAGACCGATGGCCCCTTGGACGTGGAGAAAGAAGAGCCAAAAATAAAATGTGCTCCTCTGGTTATCGGTCGCGGCCAATGTAATATAATTACAAAAAAAAGGAACTGGTACATGGAAGAAGATTCTGTATTCCACGCCGCGCTCTCATTTAAGAATGTGGGAGCGGATCTTGGTGATAAGAAGCTGTTACAAAAGGTGGCGGAACGAATCGTTGAGCACTTCCGCCTTGATGTGGTTGATGTCCATTGGCATTACTATGCCCCTATCGGCATAACCGGGGTCTATGTCCTCCAGCAATCCAGCCTGACCCTGCACACCTGGCCTGAATTTAAAAAACTGGTCATTGATGTCACCACTTGTGGGTCTGCGGTGGATCTGGAAATCATTCTGCCGGAGTTAAAGGCTGCCCTCTCCACAGATACGGTGCTGCTTTCTGCTGAGATTCTTTAGCCCCCTGTTGTGTAGTTTTTAATTTTATCTTTCTTACCGGGTACGTGCTCTGTACTTGACCCGGTTTTTCTTTTCCCTCACTCTGGGATTCGAATCCACAAATCCGACCTGTAACCCTTATAACTGCGTACTCCCATTTGGGCCTTCAACACGGGAAATGGTTATATTTCTGCATCATATTGTCTTTTTTTGTTTACTTTTTAAATTCAGCATGTTCCTGTAGCAAGTCAAACCATCTCTGATTAAGCAAATGAATATTGCTCCCGCCTGCTACTCAATGGTTCCAAACGTTGGACTCGAAATTTTTTCAGCATAATAAAAAATTAGCCCTTCAAATTTCTTAAATACTTTGAAGGTTTATTTTTAAAGGAGATTTTAGAAATGACACATACGAAAGATACAGATGGGTTTGAATTAAGAGCGTCTTCTGAAAAAGGAGAAGGTATTTTCGCTTCCAGATCATTTCAGGCTGGAGAAATAGTAATGGTCGGAGTTATTGAAAAAACGGTTGACGAGAATCATTCTCATGCCTCGCAGGTAGGAGAAAATAAGTATGTACTCCACGCCGGATTAATCAGCAAGGTCAACCACTCCTGTGAACCGAACTGCGGTATCGGATTAAATAAAACAGGTGCGCATAATTTTGTCGCAAGAAAAGACATCAGTCCTGATGAAGAAATAACTTTTGATTACGCTATGCGGAATTATACCATTGATTATTTCCCATATAAATGTATGTGCGGCTCTGAAAAGTGTCGATGCAGGATCACAGGCTGGAAAGATCTACCGGATAACAGAAAGAAAGAGTACACTGACTGCGCAGCCCCCTATCTGCTTGAAATGGATAGTAAGAAATCGCACGCGAACGTGTAGAAGAGAGATCGGGAGCCGGAGAGTCTAAAAAACGGTGGCGGAACGGATCGTTAAATCTTTCCGCTTGATGTGGTGAATGTAGTTGATGTGCATTTGGCATTTCTTTTTTACCGGGTGCGTAACGCGTGACCCGGTTTCTTTGTGCCCAACCTCCGGGATTTCTTCTGTGTTCAGAGGAAAGTATTGGTGACACCACAACACATGCTTACTGAAAAAAATTGACATTTTTACTCTGTACCAATATCATTAAGCATAGGATAATTAATAGTAACCTATATCATTTCTACAAAAAGTTCTTTTACATAATACGCTTTCTGGAGTTTGCAGACCAGAAAGTTGAAAAAGCCACAGCCGTCGTGAGGCGGTGTCGGAAAGCCACGGGTCTCCAGAAGAGAGATAGCCGGGTTGCCTGCTTTCAATTCTACAACAACAGGAGGATATTATGAAAAATACAAGCAAAACAAAACAAGATCGTGTCGAGGAATTAAAGAATAAGATTCATTATGCTGAATCTGCATGTGATGCTTATAAAGACACAAATAATTTTCTTTATCAGACAAACTCGATGTATATGGAGGGATTGAAGGAGAAGCTGGAAGAGTTAAAAAAATCGTAAAGAAACGAGCTGCCAGCTCATTCTCACGACCTTCATTTTGTATGATCACCTCACCGGGTGCGTGTTCAAGCGCGACCCGGTTTTCTTTTGCCCGCCCTCTGGGATTTGAACCTGTGACCTCTGCCTGTAACCCGTATCACTGCGCGGTCTGATTTTGGGCTATAATACCGGCGTGGTTGTATTTCCTGTGCTTTCATGGCGTGAGAGGCTGTAGGATTCATACTAATCGCCCCCCCCATCTCTCCCCATTTTTTCATTATTGTATTTTTTAATGCACGAGGTATATTTACTCATATAAAGTATAAAAAATTATACTTTCATGAAGGGCTATATACAATAAAAATCCCTTCACAATATACGGCAGTGCTGATTTTAACACGCAGGTGCCTTGCTTTTCGGTTGAAAACGGAAAGCTGATAAAGCCACAACCGTTGCGAGGCGGTGTCGGAAAGTTGCGGGTCTCCACAAAGGAGATAGCCGGGCTGCCTGCTTTTTTTTAATTCCACCGGGAGGTATCTTATGCAATTCCCATAAAGGCTGTTCAGCCGAATTTTTTCCCAAACCGTACCGGATACAGTCAGTATAAAACAAGTATCCAATACAAGAAGAATTACTGAACCATTGAGCAAATACAATGCGGGTGTTGGTGTTAATTCTATAGGATGGACAAGAGAACACTCTGGCCTCTTCGCATAAAGACTCATGCTTAACAAAAATGAAGAAGGAAAAAAAATGAAGAATTTAACAAAAAAAGCAGTATTGCCCCTGCTAGCAGCATCTTTTATATTGGGAAGTTCGCAAAATGCCAGCGCCTTCCTCGTCGAGCAATACGATAATTTCTGGAGTCAGGATGTCAATCAATTGATCAATTATGCCAATAACAACGAAGCAAGTAGCTCTGCTGAATGGGATATCATCGATTTTACAGATGATCCTGGTGGTTTCGCTGGCGCAATACCTGGCAGCAACCCTTGGCCATCTGCTGGCGAAGCTGGGGCTTTAGGAACCGGTCACTCCTTGAATCAAACCTTTTTTGCAAAAATAACCGGTGATTTTTATATTGACGAGCAAGACACATATACCTTTCAGACTTACAACGATGATGGTGTTTTTCTTTTTATCGACGACATATTAACCATCAATGACCGCACCATGCATCCTGAACAACGTTACAGCGGAGTTCAGGCTCTTGATGTTGGAGTCCATTCCGTTGAGCTTTATTTCTTTGAAAATGGTGGTGAAGCCTCTCTGGAGTTCACAATAGCCGATTCCAGCAACGTTTTTACCCACTTTGACAACCCTGATTACCAGGTAACTAACTCTGTACCTGAAGCTGGCAGCATGTTTCTTTTAGGTTCGGGTATAGCTGGCTTGTTCGGTGCGGCTAGACGGAAAAAGAAAAAAGCATAACCCCCTTGAATAAGATCCGTACCTATCTTTTCATTATGGAGGTAGCGTCCCCAACCGGGTCGGGACGTTGCCTCTTTTTTTTCAGCAATGTGGCCGAAAACCCGTTCCTCCCCTCACCGCAGTACTACCTATCTTTCGCCCTGAAAAAACAAGGGCAGACACAAAGGTCTGCCCCTACGCACTCCAAGAGAATTCCTGAATCCCCTACAACCCCAAATCCTTATGCACCTTATCCAAGGCCCTGGGCAGACAACGTAGAATCTCCTGAACCTGGGTTGCAGGCGTCGGCTGAGACAGCTCGCCAGCGGCCCGATTGGCCCGCCCAGCAATCCGGCATGCCTGTAAAGGATCAACTCCGGCATAAAGCAGCCCGCTGATCATCCCGGTGATGAGATCCCCAGTCCCGCCGATGGGCTCCATAGTCTCAATGCTCGGCTCCCTGATGGTGTCGACAATCTCACCGTCCTGACAGACATAATCAACCGCCCCTTTGATAAACATGGTCTTGGTGGCATTATTTCCGGCATAGGCCCGACGGATCAACTCTGGCACATCCTCTTCCATATTGAAGATAAAT
The DNA here is from genome assembly GCA_004028505.1 of Candidatus Electrothrix aarhusensis. Lineage (GTDB taxonomy): Bacteria > Desulfobacterota > Desulfobulbia > Desulfobulbales > Desulfobulbaceae > Electrothrix > Electrothrix aarhusensis. The sequence goes on along the minus strand of MTKO01000078.1, from coordinate 36,238 downwards.
CCTCGGGTGAAACTGGGATGGTCCGCCTTATCATCGGCAAGAAAGGCGGCCTCGCCCAGATCCGGGGTGAACACATCGTAATAATGGGAATCGCCTCCTGCCTTGGCCACGTACATGCTGCCTGCATCGGCAATCATCATCGGTTTATGCTCCATCGTATCAATGGTAGCCAGCACCTTTTTGTTCAGCTTCAAATCCGGCATCACATAGTGAAGGGTCATCACCTTGGCCCCCATTTCCGGGAGATGCTCAATCAAATAATTATAGATTGCTTCGCTCCCCTTGCGTTTACCGATGTCTCCAGCCACTAGGCCGATGGGTGCATCTACCCCGTAGTGCCGACAGGTGATACAGGCCGAGGTCATCATGGCTTCATTACCCCGATTGATGGCAAGTTCATATCCGTCAACGGTTATTCCCTTTTCATTATAGGCAACAGGCCCTACCAGAAGGGGAAGATCTTCAACAGGAACTGCTCCGACTAACAACAACATAATTACGCTCCTATTTCCCGGACAAGCTCTTCCCGGGCAGTATTCAATGAGTAGGCACAAAGAGAAAAACCGACCTCGGTAAGATCAGGGGCCTCGTTGATATGCTTGCCGATGAGTGCTGTTGCCAGATACGGGACATCAGGACAACCCCCACCGGAAATATTGACGATGATCTTTGTCTCGGTATCAACGGTTATTTTCATATTTGCCGCTCTGACCATCAGGTATTTGCCATACCATTTTTTTCGGACAAACTGGAGCGGCTCCATGCCCTTGGAAGTAATAGGAACGACGTCCAGAGGCGTAAGATTCGAGTTATTCAGCAACTCGGTGATAGCAGCTTCTGCTTCCAAGGGAAATTCCACACTGAGATCACAGCCGGTCCGATAAGACGGCGGCGGGCTGACAACCCGAATTTCATATCCTTCCTCCCGCAAAATCTGTTCCACATCAATAACCGTTGTCGGATGGGCAAAGACAAGCAGACCACGGGTGACAGCATGGCTGTCATTCTCCTCCTGAGAGGGTTTCTCCTTTTTTTTAAACCAGTTCATGGTGTTCTTTATTTACTGAGGGTGAAAGAAAAATATCCCATTCCGCAATGGAACAGGACAAAAATTTATACCGAAGTGTTACATAACCGCTTGGTTTTTGCAAATAAAAAATATTTTACCCCTGAAAAGTACAGAGAGTACCAGCCGTATCTCGGAGTATGTGCAGGGTACGTGCAGCTGACTTTTTCCAGGTAAACTCCTGTGCCCAGATCATACCTCTGTCGATCATTTCCGCCCGTTCATTGGAAGTTTTTCCAAGAACATCGACAATGGCTTGAGCAAAACCTTCCGGGCAACTCTGCTGCACATAGACCGCGCAATCCCCGCCCACCTCAGGCAAGGAAGCCTTATCTGTGGTGACCACCGGTACACCGGCAAGCAGGGCCTCCAAAATCGGCAGGCCGAACCCCTCATACTCGGAAGGCAGGACAAAGACATCTGCCTGCTGATACAACGAGCGCAACTCCGTATACTCCAAGCTGGCAAGACGGTGAACTCGATCCCTTGCCGGACAGGCAGCAAGGCTTTCCTCAACCTGTGCTTCCCCTCTCCTCGGGCGTCCAACCAAGAGCAAATGATGAGGAATCTTCTCGGCAAGGCGGGAAAAAGCATCAATCAGCAAGTGTACCTGTTTATGAGGATAGGTATGGGCCACACAGAGAATGTAAGGATTGCCAGCAACCGGCAGCTGCACCGCTTCATCTTCCGTGACAGGACGGGCAAAGTCAGGCTCAACACCCTCAAGTACAGCATGCACCTTTTTCTCAGCAGCACAACCGTAGCGCAGTATTTCCTTTTTGGAAAACTCTGAAACAGCGATAACCGCCTCACATTGGTGACAGGATGTTCTTACCAACGCGTCCAAGGTGATACGCTCCAAAAAACTCAGATCATCTGGATGGCTTTTGTACTGGAGATCATGCACAGTCACTGCCTGCGGACAGCTACACAGAGCCGGTGCGGTATAGCCCGGAGACCAGAGCACGTCCACCTTGCTCTTCCAGACATACCAGGGCAGGAGCAGTTGTTCGCAGATAATACGTACGGGCCGAATCGCTGCACGAAAGGGCAGAACGACATATTCCACATTTACAAAGGCCTTCAACTCATCACGAAAAAGCCCCTGATTATCCAAGGTGGTGAACAGGACAAAAACATCCTGGGGATTGTCCGCCACCATAGCCAAAAGATTACGGCGAAGATAGATCTCAGTGCCGCCCACATCTCCCGGAACAAGAAACAGGGTATTGATTCCGATACGCATATGCCCCTTTCGCCCTTTTCTATCCTTGCTGTTTTTTTCGCAAGTGTGCCATTGCCGAGTAGGTCCCGACAATCCCCCAGCGAACAAAAAAATGGAGCAGGGCCTGAAGACTCCGGCTACCGGCATCTGCCTTGGCAGCAAAATACTCTTCCTCAAACTGGACTTGAAAATTCTGGCCGCTGATCGAACCCTCATGCCAACGAAAGGCAGAAAGCGGGGAACCGGTCATCTGAACCGCATCACCGCAATGCCAGAGGCGAAGGATAAACTCGTAATCCCAGGCAGCCACCATATCTTCCGGCAGCAAACCTGCCTGTTCTACGGCCTGACGACGAAAAAACAGGGCTGGCTGCGAGAGATAGTTGATACATTGATAGGTGAAGCGGGAGGAAAAGGGATAAAAGAACTCTTTAAAGCGAGTAATCCCGGAACGAATTCCCTGCCCCTGCTCATCAATAATCGGACAGCCACCGAAACAAAAAGCAGCATCAGGCCGACAGGCCAAGGCCTGGCCAACCCGCTCCAAGGTTCTCGGATAATAGAGATCATCGGCATTCAGCCAAGCAATGACCTCGCCGGTTGCCAGCCGCAAGCCCTTATTAATGGCATTGGCCGGACCAGTATCAGCCTCTATCACCGTATGGGTGATATTCTGGGCATAGCACTGGAGGATCTCCTGCGAACCATCCGTGCTTCCGCCATCAACCACAATATATTCCAGAGAGATATCCTGCCCCTCCTGTTGTGCAAGAACAGACTGGATGGTCTGCTCCAGATACGGAGCACTATTATAGCTCGGTGTAATAATGGAAAAGCGCATAATATATCAAAAACCGTTCTTTTTTTTCAGCAGCAGAAAACGGCTGTCAAGCAAGACAAGCGGAAGAAGAAAATATCCTCCTAAGAGGACGAAATAATAATAGCGCCAATTCACCGTACCAACCAGAAAAAGCAGGGCAATAATTTGCACCATAATCACCGACGAAAAAAGCGCGGAAAGCGGGAACTGACGGTAGAACAGCATACTCAGGGGAAAGAGATATAACAACAAAAAAGGATTCCAGGAGAAATAGATCCAAGGATACTCCAATGATTTCTTGTACACCTTGAGCAACGTCGCCCGTAAGGCGGGAAAGAGCGCATCAGTCTCCGGCGAAGCATATTGATGGGAGTCATTCCAGCCGGTCTGGCGGAGAAAGGTATGTGCATAGCGATCACCGAGAAAATAATGCCAGGCATCACTCTCCTGCCAATTTTTCTTCAAATCTAAGAGACGAGGATAACGGGATAGCCCCTGCTTTACCCGGCTCAACACCGATTCCTGATTAATTTTTTGGAGATAAGACTGAGTCAAATCCTGAAAATACGAGGCACTCTTAATCGTTTTCGGGGGAAAAACCACCAGCCAGAGGATGAGCACCCCAGCGCAACAGGAAATAATGATGACTATCTTCGGAATCCGAACAAGCCCTCCTATGATAAAAAGCAGAGGGATGACGGCGAGATAAATAATCCCATTATGACGAAAAAGCAGCAAAGCCAGAAAGAGAAGCAGCAGGGCAAGCCCCGACGACAGGGTCAAACGAAGAGAGTGCTTACGTTCTGTCCCATTTTGTTTCTGCACCGCCCTTTTCCGTACAAAGAAATACGCTGGGACCAGCCCCCAAAAAACTACCAACAGAGCAAAGGGTATATCCTTCCAGAGAGCTATAGTATAGCATCCCACAGGGATGGAAAAAAGCAGGAGAGCATAGCAGGGCAAGAGCAGAAACAGGCTGACTCCCTGTCGGTGACAAAAAGAAAAAAAGGCTGCAATCAGGAAAGACAGTAGGATAATCTGGGAAAGGGGCACCACGGCGGTGTGATTCCAGAGGTGCAAAAGAAAGGTATACCAAATCACATTGAGCACAGGATGATCGTTGATCATAACATCTGGCAACCAAGCTGCTCGCCAGATATTTAAGGAATCAACCGACATCAGGCCTGGCCAGAAGGCCAGCAGATACATCGTGTACACAGCACAGGCCCCGAAGAACAATCCCCAAAAGGGACGGAACGCTCTGCCAAATAGAACTGTTTTCAGCCCTCCCTGCTTCCAGATAAAACTACGTAGCGCGAAGACAAGCCAAGAAAGAAGGGCTGCAAAGACAATCTGATAAAAAATCCATCCCTTATGAAAATAACGTTTCAAGTGGTGGGTCGGATTGGCAATGCTGATTTTTCCCCTCACCTGCCCCGTCACCAGCTCCTCTTCATCCGGCAGAGGCAGTTGAATGACTCGGCCTGATTTTGTACGTAGAGCAAGCGAGGTCAGGGAAGTTCCCAAAGGAAAGGAAAGAAGCAAAGAATCAACCGCATATCGCGGCATCTTCGCCCAAACAGAAAACTCGCCCTGTTCATCCAAGAGCCAGTAATTCAGCTTTGCCTGGGTGATCGCCCAATTTCCCCGATAGAGATCGTGGACCGTCTCAAACCCGTTGATGGTTACCCGAGCGATTCCGGACCGATCATTGGTTTTCAGGGAAAAATATATTTGTTTTTCTCCGGGTACAGAAAGGCTTATGCTTGATTCTTCTGATTCAAAAAACCATCCTGCCCCGCGAACCTGACGAACTGCCTGTAATGACTGTTTCGGCAGAGGAAGCCCTTTATCATCAACCCTGATTTCTGTCAGCACCACCCGGCTGTTTTTTGACAGAGCATTTTTTTCACTGCCACCAGACACGATAATTTCCAGGGGAGTATCCAGGCTGCCTCGAAAGGGGAGGAATGAAAAATGTTCCTGCTCATAGGCATTATAGCCGTTCCCGGAATCCCATTGCAGATCAAGGACTGCATCGGTATCCGGGACGGTTCCCTTAATAATTAAGCGGGCAGGCTCATACCAGCCGGTACCAAAGAAAAAGTAGGCGAAAAAAAAGAAGAAGAGCAGGATGGGATGCAGCAGCAAGAGAGGCTACCTGGAAAATAGAATGATTTATCAAACAAAATAAAAAACCTACAATATCAATATCCGTTGTTGCCGTCCTGCTCGAAAACCCCTCATGGAAACTCACGGCGCAAGCGCTATATCCATTAATATGGCGATAAAAATCCAAGCCAAGACGTCGGAGAATGATCGGTGGCCAAGTCCCCATTTCCAGGATGGCTGGATTTTTGCGGAGCGTAACAAAATTTTGCCAACGCTCTTTTAACGAAAGATGGGCATCAGTGCAGAAATCGGTATACTCAAAGACCCCGAAATTCTCTAAATGATAAAGGCGCTCAAAGAACTCCACTTCTTCTGTGGTCGGGGTAAAAACCATCCTGGCATGACGGCGGGCAAACCATTCCGGTTCCGGCACGGTACAGCCTGAACGCAGGAAGGCCTGATTCAAGCGGCAGGCATCCGTGAAAATCTGCTCCTGAATCGGTTGTATTTTCTCGCCAAAAAGGCAGCGTTCTTCAGGTAGGTCGAGGGTGGTGACCAGCATCTCTTCGTTCTCGGCCCCCGTAACTCCTGCAACGCCCGTACCCCCCTTAGTAACCTGGATTCGCTCTCTAATCTCCCGCTGATGGTCATCCGGCAAGTTTGCAAACTGCTCCGGGGTAAAATAGCCGTCCGCACTGCCGTGCGATGCGCCGAGCATCATCTCGAACAGGGAGCGGTTATTATTATAGACATTAAAATGAGGGAGAGGCCGGGTATTATCAAAAAGGATGCCCTGCTTCTGATTATTGGCGTGGGCTTCCGCAGCTATCAAAAAGCCAGCATAGAAGCCCTGCATGTCGATACGCCCTTCCAGGATATTATAAATATTTTCCTGAATAGAGCCTTTCCAACCCACATCAACAATGGTCAACCCCTCCTGCTCATAGGCAATCCCCAGCGAGTCAAGATAGGTCAGAAAATTCCTCCGCTGCTGCATCCGTCGCTCTTCATAGACCTGCTGGAACGGCTCTGCATCAAGAAGCTGCCGAAATTCCGGGCTGCCAGCGAGATTGGCCACCAGTGTCTCGTAATCAAGACCTATCTCTGCACAGAGCGACTGGGCCAGGGAGTCTTCGAAATTGAGGCTGAGAAGAAAATCACGGGGAGAGATATCCCGATAATAGGCAAAAAGGCGGCTGAAATCCTCTTCAGCCAAGGGGCGTAAGGAAGCAAGAAAGGTGGCTTTACGGGAAACCAGAAGATAATGCGAGCGGATAACCCGGCAACCGAACAGATCGTCCTGCATCCGGTCAAAGAGTTTTTTCAGGAACTCCCCTTCCTTGGAGAAGAAGACAACATCCTGGGTTTTGTTTTCCTGCAAGGTCTCCAAGAGCTTGCGGGTGAAATACCAGAGCGTGGTGCTGATTTCCTTAAACACCCCTTCTGTGGAAACCGCCTCGCTAAAACGCTGCCGTAACCTGGTGGACTCGCCGAGCATTTCAGGCTGCCAGCGGCTGTACAAGGTCTTCTGCTGGGGATTGAGGAGGTACATAGATTGCATCCCCAAGTCATCAGGCCAAGTCACATCCGAGCCGAGATTATCCCCGATCATCAGCATCTGCTCCGGCAGACAGCCTAGTTCTGCGCAGACCTTGTGGTATAATCGACCGGAACTCTTGGCCACGCCATGATCCGCTGAGATATAGATATGATCAAAGTACTTGCGGACGCCCATACTTTCCAACATAACGTGGAACCAAGGGCTGGGCAGATAGAAATCAGAGATCAGCACCGTGGCCAGACCCTGTTCCCGCAACCAGACAAGCACCTGTATGGCCTCCTCGCAGGGCTGTTGCACCGCCCTTTCCACCACGGTTTCTATGGACAGAAGATGCTGGGTAAAAAGAGCCTCATCTCGAAGCGGCAGGATATCGCCCAGTGCTTGCAGCAACAGGGTGCGATACAAGGGGGCAAAGGTGTGCAGATAGAACTCCAGCTCTCCGCCAGCAGCTTGACTCTGGGTGCAGATCTCCCGTTCCAACTCCTGGCGCAGAGCATAGAGTGATCCAGGGGGAATGCGGTTATTAAGGAACTGACTGTGCAGTTTGGCAGCAAGTTGCTTGGTGTATTCCGGCTCAATCTCACGAACAGCGAGGGTATCAAAATAATCAAAGCAGAAAAATTGTATCCCGCTCTCAGCCTGTTGCCGGAGATATTCACAGACTGCTGCCGGGCTATCCTTCCCAATGGTCCATGTGGTCAGCAGTTCTCTCTTCATAGAGCTGGATGGCGGTCTTTTACCCCGGCCTGTTGTTCCACATTCCAGGCAGCCCGTAAAAGCGCCTCTTCATGGAAATGGGTTGCTTGCAACTGCATTCCGATGGGCAGGCCATCACTGGAAAACCCGCAGGGAACCGAGAGACCCGGTGTTCCGGCCAGGTTCGCAGAGATGGTAAGGATGTCGGACAGGTACAGGGACAGCTGATCCCCGCTTTTCTGCCCGAGTTTCCAGGCCGGTGTCGGGGTAACTGGTGAGGCCATTACATCGCATTGGCTAAAGGCCTTGGCAAAATCATCCTTGATCAAGGTGCGCACCTGGGAGGCCTTCTTATAATAGGCATCATAATAACCAGCAGACAGGGCATATGTCCCGATGAGGATCCGCCGTTTCACCTCATCACCAAAACCCTGGGAGCGGGTCTGTTTATACATATCAATCAGGCTGTCCGCATCAAGATCCCGCTTGCCATAGCGTACCCCGTCAAAACGAGCCAGATTGGAGCTTGCCTCTGCCGGAGCGATCATATAATAGACGGCCACGCAATACTGGGTGTGGGGCAGGGAAATCTCCACGATCTCGGCACCGGCCTCTTTGAGCATATCAATACCGGAACGGACTGATTTCTCCACCTCCGGATCCAATCCTTCGCCGAAATACTCCTCTGGGATACCCACCCGGACACCCTGCATGCCGTCCTGAAGAGCCGCAGTATAATCCGGCACCTCCTGTTTGATGGAGGTGGAATCACGGGGGTCATGACCGGCAATGGCGTTCATCATCAGGGCACAGTCTGCCACATCCTTCGTCAGCGGCCCGACCTGATCCAGGGAAGAGGCAAAGGCAATCAACCCGTAGCGAGAAACCCGGCCATAGGTGGGTTTCATGCCCACAACTCCGCAAAGGGAGGCAGGCTGACGAATGGAACCGCCGGTATCTGAGCCCAAGGATCCCAGGCATTCGCTGGCAGCTACCGAGACCGCAGAACCACCACTAGAGCCGCCTGCAACGTACCCGGCCTTCCAGGGGTTTTCCGGGACATTGTCCTTATAGGCGCAGTTCTCATTGGTAGAACCCATAGCGAATTCATCCATGCTCACCTTGCCCAAGAGCACCGAGTCGGCGGCCTTTAGCTTTTCCACCACGGTGGCATCATACGGTGGGACAAAGCCTTCAAGAATCTTTGAACCGCAGGTGGTTGGCATGGTTGAAGTGCAGAGCACATCTTTGATCGAGAGCGGCAGCCCGCAAAGCATTCCGCCCTGCCCTGCCTGCAATTTTTTATCTGCCTCTTCTGCCGCTGCCAATGCCTGATCCTTATGCAGACTCAGGTAGGCCTTGACCTTACCCTCGACCTGATCAATACGGTTCAGGATGGATTCGGTTAAGGCAACTGAGGTGATTTCACGCGCAGCCAGCTTGTCTTTTGCCTGTTGCAGGGTAAGGTTATATAAATCCATGGGTGTCTTTATTCTCGTTTTCAGCTGTTCCCGGCGTTAACACACCGATCTGTTTATCTCCCCGTTTATTTCTCCCCAAGGCAGCAGGATATCTCCCGGTGCTTGGGTAAGGAAGCCGTTTCTACAATACCAGCACCTTGCTGTCAACACAACCTCTTTGCTGCAAGTTTTTATCCCTGCTTCTTCAGCAACGATCGCCCGTATTTATATTTAACTCACCTTCGGAAATTTTTCTGATTTCGTCCCTGGACAGCCCTGTCGCCTCCGCGATCTGATCAACCGTCAGCAGGCCCATACGCACCATATTGACAGCCACTTCGGCTCTGGCCTTCTCAAGCCCCTGCTCAATTCCCTTCTTGATCCCTTTCTCAATCCCTTCATCAATTCCTTCATCATATGCCGATTCGATCATATCCTTCTCGCTGGCCCTATTGTACAGATACTTTTCATAGGCCCGACGTTCCTTTTCAGGCATTCTCAGCAGATCAAGCTTCTCTGCCGCCGCCTGAATATTCTTTGATCGGAAATCCGACCTGACTTCGGAGTTTTTGAAAAAATAGACCCACTCATCAATACCGCTGTTAATAATGTTATGAAAACGCTCCACCTCAATCAGGTAGTATTCGGGAAATACATTGGCACCCGCTTCAATTTCGCGCCCCACGACCGCGCGGCGCTTTCCCGGCTTCAGGTGCAGCCTCTCCTTGGTGTTCAGGCCAAAGAATTCGTTTGTCCCCTTGTAGAGATAATCATTTTCACCCTCTCCCAGCAAAAAGTAAAGAATGCTGATCGAAATAACTTTTTTCACCTTTCCGAAGGACTCGCCCAGCTTCAGGTGATCCACGATCAGTTTGGAGCTTCCGTACAGGAGCCGTTGCAGATAATAACGCTCCCAGCCCGCCTGCACTTCGATCACATAAATCTCTCCGTCCTCGTCCTCGACCGAGAGATCCACCCGGTTAAACTTGTCAGATGCATTGTCCTGGTTACTTTCGCTCTCCAAGAGGGACAGTATCCTGATATCTTTATCTAACAGCGTACCCAGAAAGCCTTCGAGCACGTCGTAGTTGGCTTTGTCCCGCAGAATATTTTTTATTGCCCAGTCGAAACTAACCAGTGTCCGTGCTTCGCTCATAACGGCTTCCCCTCTCTGTGTTGCTCTATTTACCGAACAAGTTCTATCCCTTTATCTGTGATTTTTATCACACCCTTTTTATAGAGACTGCCGATCGCTTGCTTAAACACTTTTTTACTTACTTGAAACACCTTTTTTATATCTTCAGGGGAACTTTTATCGTTAAACATAGATTGCCCACCAGCTGCCTTGAGATGTTCCAGAATCTTTTCAGTAGTTGAAGGGATATGTATACCTTGATTTGGTTGCAAGGAAATATCTATTTTTCCATCTTCTCTAACACATTGTATATATGCCTTGAGTCTTTTCCCTTCTTCGTAGTCCTCATAAATCTGATTTTTATAAACCAACCCTATATATTCATTATTTATGGCTACCTTTATCCCCACATCAGTAAAGGCATATATCTCCACATCTACTTTCTGCCATTGAGTAAACACTCCCGGCCCAACTGTTTCTTTCAAATGCTCATAATTATGTTTCATTTTCCACCTTATTTATCTCTTTTCTTCTAGAACGTAGCCCCCCTATTTACTCTGAATAAATCAATAGGGTCATAAATCAATAGGGTCAGACTCGATTGATTTTTTGACGATATTCCTCTGATTTTCTATCGCCGCCTTTCTGCTTAGGAGTCATTTGACGATTGATCCTTACTTCTATCTTTTCCTTAAAATAAGCACTTCCCAGTACCCATGCTTTATTGGTCGCCTCCCGAATTTCTTTGAGTGAAGTCTCATCCAGTTGCTGATCAAAGAAGGATCTGTACATTTCCCTCCGTTTCTCCGGGGTCTCTGCCAAGGCCTGATAAAGAGGGTGGGGAGTAACCATATTATCATGTTTTCCAGAAGCATTCATGCGATAACTGGACCAAGGGTACTCGGCGGGGTGATTGACCATCTCTGCCCGTACCGGGTTCATTTCTATATAGCGGTAACAGGTGAGAGCATATTGTTCGCTGTCGATAAGAGTCGCTTTATAGCGGCCTTCCCATAATGTCCCTGTGCGCTGATAGGTGTGATTGAAATATTGCACATAATAGCGACCGATCATCTGCATGGTTTTAGAGATGCCATCCTTTTCATGGGGTGTGATCAGGAGGTGAACATGGTTGGTCATCAGGACATAGGCATGAACATCACAGGTGTGTTTTTCGCAGGCTGCCTGTAATTTTTCCAGATAAAACCGGTAATCTTCATCGGTGTAGAATATCGGTTCTCGGTTGTTTCCGCGTATAATTACATGCTGGGGGTGGCCGACTAAAACGAAACGAGGATGGCGAGGCATAGCGGATCCTGTTGGAGAGAGATTTGCACGGCAATGTGTTCTGTTATGTAGACAAGGGGATAACTCTGCTTCCTATTTCAATTGATTATCTTGACAAAATCAATCGAGTCTGACCCTATTGATTTTCTATTGATTTTACCGGACAGACTCCATTGATTTCGCCCGGTGGCTGAGTAGTTACTTTTTTTTGTCCTTATAAAAGGACCAAAATAAAATTAACCCGATACTGATACATGCAATCCCAAGCGGATATTTAACTTTTGTAAAATCAATTGTCATTGCATACTGGTAACTATAATATTTGGGATGTAAGATAACCCTCCCCCCTGCAATCAAAAACAAAGCACCTAAAAATATAGCTTTCATTTTAACCGAATAGGTTCGTCACAAGAGTCTGTGCCATAGAGTAATACATAGGATTATGACGTCTATATGCTGGCACTATCACTGTTGCAAAAGATTGATTATACTGCTTATTCATCCTCATCACAAGGGCCCAGAAAACTTTCGATTACTGCACTTGTAAATGCCCCGCCTACTCCTGCAGGAGTTGAGGGTGGACCTGGCAGAAATCCTTCTGCAAAATCTAGTATTACTGGCAGGTAAGGCCCTATCTTATAAGCAGCAGCAATTGTACCGGCTACAATCGTCGGGCCATATACGTACCCGACATAAACTAGTGATGAGGCAAGAATTAATCCATTAGGATCAACAAAACTCACCGGATCATTAGCCACATACCGATAAAAACTAACATCCCCACCAGCAAGCCCAATAGGATCTTCAGACATAAACCGACCGGTGGAAGGAGCATAGAACCGATTCCGCATATAGATGAGATCATCACCCATTTGCCGCACACCGAGTTGTCCGACAAACTCAAACTCATTATCAACCTGCTCCAGAGCGTAGAGGGATTTACCAAAGGGCTCGTACAGGTAATAGTTGACGATTGCCATAGAGGAATCAATAGGGTCAGACTCGATTGATTTTAACCCTATTGATCAAGTAAAAAGCGAGGCTTTTCCGCTGTCGCATCACCCAACCTCCACCGCCTCAATCGCACTGCCGTCAGTGAGCAGAAGATAAGACTTCAGCTTAGGCAGTTTCCTGATCTCCGCAAGCTCCTGATACGCCCCGACCTGCTCAATCCCTTCGGCTCGTTTCTCCTCCATGCCTCGCCTTCCCTCCTTTTTCTTACTGTATTTCAGCTCAAAGAGAAACTGATACCGCACCTCAATGGGGTTGCGCTCCAGCAGGAGAATATCCGGGTAGCGGTTGTTCACCTCGGCTCGCTCTGAATAAAATAGACCTCGGACTGGTACAGCAGGGTCAGGATCACAGCCTTGATGTGTTTTTCATCCATGCGCATGAAATCACGGTTAGAAAATAAGGCCAGCACCCTGCCGATTTCCTCAATCAGCGGTTTGATATTATTATGCAGGGCCAGTTCCGCGACAGCATTTTCAACAGCGCGGCTTGAGACCGTGATCCGGCTGCGCTGTTCAATCTCCGCTCTGAAATAATCATAATACAGCTTCTGAATCACATAATTGGGCACCTTGTAGAGATACTGGCTGAGCACCGTACCGCTGAGGGTGATAAAGCCCATATAGAGGAGCAGGCTGATAAAGTCGTTGCGCTCAAAGGGCTTGTTCATATCCAGGTCAAGTTTTCCCTTATGCCGTCCGACGATTTCGCCGTTGACGATCAGTTCTTCAAGTGTCTGAAAATTGTTCTCCCGGTCTCCGATCCCGAAGAGCCGCATGATTTTTCCGTAGTCCGAGGCGATATTGTCGTCCAGCATCTGTTCCGGCCAGACGCATCCCTCTCTGTCAAAGCTGTCTATGAAGTACAGCACCATGTCAGGATTGAACACCTTATCAACGGCTCGACTGCTGAACAAGTAACCGTTATACCAGTTTCCGAGAATCCGCATCATTTCTGGAGCGTCAAGTCCGCAGGTGTCAACAAGTGGCCGGATCAACGCTTCCGTTTCCTGACGAGTAAACCCCATAGCCTGATTAAATTCCTTATCAAAGGAAAGGTTTTTGCCGATATTGAAGCCGCTGGTCATGCTGTCCAGGGTAATGGAGGTCACACCAGTGATGAAGAGGCGATCCACTGTTCCCCGGCCTGCCGCAATTTTGATCGTTTCATAAAAGGCCCGGACAACGCCTCCCTTGCCAATAATTTCCGTGAACATTTCCAAGCTCTCTCCGAGAACCGCATTAGCGAAATGGTCGTATTCGTCAATGAGCAGATAGATTTTTTTTTCCCGGCAGAGGCGAAACAGGCAGTCCACTTTTTCCTGCGGACTTTCTTTGGCCCTGATCTCGACGGCGGCCTCATGGCCGTAATCATACCGCTCCAGAAAATCAAGCAGACAGGTTTCGACCCTGCCGGTAAAATTGCGGAGAACGGTTGCAACGTCGCCGGTGGCTATCCCACTAAAATCAAAGGCGAGGATCTGATAGCTGTTGTGCAGCGGAGTGGGATTTTTCCCTACGGCAAGGTGGCCAAAAAGCACAGCAAATTCTTCTTTGAAACTAATATCATAATAATACCACAGACTGGAGATAAAGAGACTCTTGCCGAAACGGCGAGGACGGAGCAGGATATTGTAGCTGCCATTTTCTTCCAAGGCGGCGATATACTCTGTTTTGTCAATATAAAGAAAATCCTGAGTGATAATCTTTTTAAAGTTACTCTCACCGTATGGCAGTTTCATATTGTTTTTCTCGAAGATTCATGGGTGAACGGGTCAATTCGCTGTCTTCCAGAGCTGTAGGGGCACGGCGCACCGTGCCTCTACGCCACCCGGCATAACGCTGCTGACCACCTACATCCGCAACACCACATGCTCCAACTCCGTATCAGGCCGGTTATGACTAATACTAAAACCCAGCTTAGCCACCAGTCGAAGCATTTCATTATTATTACGGAGGATATCCCCTTCCATAGTCTGCAAGCCATGACTGCGGGCCGTGTCAATGAGATGACGCATCAGCAGGTGAGCAAGCCCCTGACGCTGCCATTGATCGGAAATAACAATGGCGAACTCGCAGCTCCTGCCGTCCGGGTTAATGATATAGCGGGCAACCCCGATCTGGGTTTCCTTGCCGTCCTGCTCCACCACCGCAATCAGGGCCATTTCCCGGTTATAATCAATCTGGGTGAAGCTGGTCAGCATCTGCTGACTGAGCTCTGTAAGGGATTGCATGAAGCGGAAATACTTGGATTGCTCGGAAAGATTACGAACAAACTGCTGCTCAATCTCCGCATCCTCGGGGCGGATAGGCCGTATCACCATATCGGTTCCATTGGGCAATTGCCGTCTCGTCACCAGATGGGCCGGATAGGGATAGATGGCCATATGACTGTAGCGATCAGCGCTCTGAACATGATAATCCACCACAATACGGGCATCCACAGCAATGGCCCCATGTTCATCCACAATCAGGGGGTTGATGTCCAGCTCCTTGACCAAGGGCAGCTCACAGGCGATCTCGGAAACCCGCAATAACACCTGCTCCAGAGCTTCGATATCCACCTCGGGCATATGCCGGAACGCCCCGAGCAGCTTAGACACCCTGGTTCGACGAATCAGATCCCGTACCAGCCGCCGGTTCAAGGGAGGTAGGCTGACGGCTCGGTCCCCCATCACTTCAACAGAGATGCCGCCCGCACCAAAGGTAATCACCGGGCCAAAGACCGGATCAGTGACAAGACCGACCAGTAACTCCCTGCCGTTGGGCCGCTGGAGCATGGGCTCAATGGTCACCCCGTCAATCCGGGCATCAGGGCGATTCTTTTTCACCTCACTCAGCATCTCGTTATAGGCACTGCGGGCTGCCTGGGCATTAGTGATCCCCAAACGTACCCCACCGGCATCGGACTTGTGAGTGATATCCGGCGAGTTAATTTTCAGAGCAATGGGAAATCCGATGCTTTCCGCTTGGACCAGGGTTTCATTGGGAGAGCGGACAATACTGGCGCTGGCCGTGGGAATGCGAAAGGCATGAAGCACAGCCTTGGATTCAGACTCACTGAGAATCTTACGTCCCTCGCTCAGCACGCTCTCAATGATCAGGCGCGCTCCTTCCACGTCCGGTGCCTTGCCCCGTGACATGGGCCCCGGTGTTTCTAGCAGCAATTTTTGGTTACGGCTATAGTTGACCAGATAAGAAAAGGCATCCACTGCTGTTTCCGGAGTATTAAAGGTGGGGATGTCCGCCTCGCGAAGAATACGACGGCCTTCCGCCACCTGAATCTCGCCCATCCAGCAGGTCAGCAGGGGTTTGCCTCGGGTTTTTTTCAAGGCAACCAGCGCTTGTGCCACTCCGGCAGGGTCGGTCATGGCCTGGGGTGTCAGCAGTACCAGCAATCCGTCCACGCCGGGATCCTTCATGCAGATCTGCACAGTCTGGGTATAGCGTTCTGGCGTTGCATCCCCGATAATATCTACCGGATTGCCCTTGGACCAAGTAGACGGGAGCACCTCGTTAAGCTTCTTCATGGTTGCTTCGCTCAAATCGGCCAAGGGCAGGTCCAGATCAGCCAAGTGGTCTGTGGCCATCACGCCGGGGCCGCCGCCGTTGGTTATGATCACCAGTCGTTCACCGCCTGCCTTGATGGGATACGTCAAAGTACCAGCAGCAGAAAAGAGGTTGGCAATGCGCATACCTCGCACCACACCAGCCCGACGCAAGGCGCTGTCAAAGACATCATCTGCTCCAACCAGGGCACCGGTATGCGACATGGCGGCCTTAGACCCGGTGGCATGACGACCCACCTTCAGAGCGATAACCGGCTTCATCCGAGCTGCGGCCCGCAATCCACTCATAAAGGAAAGCGCATCATGGATGCCTTCAATATAGAGGAGAATGCTCTTGGTTTTCGAATCACTGACCAGATAATCGAGAATATCGCCAAAATCAATATCAGCGGATATTCCGGTGGAAACCACAGCGGAAAAACCGATATTATTGGCTGCTGCCCAGTCGAGGATGGCGGTACACAGGGCACCGGATTGGGAGACCAAGGCAATGCTCCCCTCATCGGCATTTCCTTTATTAAAGGTGCAGTTGAGCCCGGTGCTCGGTCGCATCAGGCCTAAGCAGTTAGGTCCCATAACCCGCATACCGTAGCGATGGGCGTTTTCTACCACGGCCCGTTCCAGCTTCAGTCCCTGCGGGCCGACTTCGCGAAAGCCCGCCGAAATGACCACGGCATCCTTGATACCATACGTACCACAGGCCTCTATAATGCCGGGCACGGTTGCAGCCGGGGTGGTGATAACCGCAAGGTCAACCGGTTTTCCGATGCTTTTCAGATCAGGAAAGGCCTTGCGTCCCTGTACCTTTTTATGCTTCGGATTAATCGGAAAGACATCGCCTTTAAAACCTCCTTCGATCATATTCTTAAAGACTAGGTTACCGACCGCTCCCTCGCGGTCGCTGGCGCCGAAGACGGCAACGGCGTCCGGTTCAAACAGTTTGTTCAGATAATGCTTGCCCATGATTACTCGCTGGTTGAATTTTTCTTTTAGAGCTACTTTACTGTCTACTGCGGAGAACACAAGGATATAGAAAGAAGAAATACTCTCTCCCGGATGCTGAAACAAGAAATCATTGCCGAAATACGCTCGGCACGGCTACAGATTGAACGCAGGATTATAAAATCCATTATGTTTGATTGACATCTCCTTAGTTTCACCCTACATTGTTCAAGTTGATCCGTCGTAACAATCCGTAACAGTAACTTCACACAATGTACTTCACGCAACTTCCTTACCAGATAAGGATTATTATGTCGTTTTCAAAACAACACGGGATGGTTAAAAATATCAAAAAATTTATAGCAGACCTGTTCCGCTCCTCGAAAAAAACAGCATCACCTGCGAAACTGGCTCAAAGGGATAAAGGCCCCTCGGTCGAAGACAACAGCAATACTCTTCCACCTCAGGAAAAGTCCGTTCAACAGACAGCCCCTGAGGAACAACCGTACTCAGGAGGAGACTCCGAAGACATGGCCCAAGGATTTCTTGCTGCCGGGTTTGCGTCCTCTTCCTCTAGCCGTACAGATAATGCAGGTAATGCGGTTACTACAGGTAACGATAGCATAAATCATGATCAAAAAAATGATCAAAATAAGAACCGGGAAACATACAAACAGGAAAAGCCCGAGGCTACCCCTAGCGATTTGGTGACAGGCGGACTCTACGCTGTTCAAGAACAGCAAGAAGCTCTGTATTGGCTCGCAAAGGTCATTTATATCGAAGAGCATGTTGTTCATGTTGTTTGCTATGCGGAACGTCCTGAACAACTCTCCTCTGAAATAACGGGACAGGACTTGACTGTCGGCCTGAAGAGGGAGGACGGCTCATTCGGCATTGATCATCTTCCGCTTCCCAAATCTCATTTTATCGCCGATACTGTCTTTCTCGGGCAACGCCCCCTGACTGAAAATGATTTTGCAGGCTATCGGATTTATGCAGACTCGGTTTTTGATTGCCTTGACGAACAAGCTCCTGACTGGCTAAAAAAGGCCGGTTCGTATGCTGCTTGGCGTTACGACCATAATGCCATGGCCGCCCTTGTGGATCGCTATCTTATCGGCGTTGATCTGCTCAGAGACAGCAAGAAGTCCCTGTACTGGCTCAATCGACTTGTCCATGCGGGAAAAGGTCTTGTCCAGCCCGGAGAATCCATCACAGAAGAACAACAGATCCTCACCGGCGGCATTTACGCCTGTCCGCAAGAGGACGAACGATATCGTATCTGTAAAGTCGTGCTCAAAGACAAACACGGGGTGCAGAAGCTCGACTTCCCTTCCCTGCTCGGTCAGCTCCCGGAAGGACTGCATCCAATCGGAACAGTTGAGCAGGCATCGGCACGACGTGCGGGCAAGCCCCCTTCGCTCTCTCATGCCTCCCTTGATGCCTCGGGTTTTCTTGCGCAATCGCCTCTTTTCCTCGGGCTCTTACCTGTAACGGTTGATGAGCTCCACTGCTACCGAGCTCATCTTCGAAAAATGTTTGACGGAGCGGAGTTCCGAGAAAGTGCCTGGGACAACCTCAGAAAAAGGGCAACAGAAGGCGAGCTACAGGCACAAATGGATGTGGCGTATCGTTATATCGACGGTGACTCGCTCTGGGAGGTCAAACGAAATATCCCTGAAGCTATTCACTGTTTTTCAGAGGCGGCTAATCAGGGGCACGGGCTGGCAGCCTATACCCTGGCACTTCTTTTTCAGCAGGGAGAAGAAGGAATCCCGCCGGATCCAAAATTAGGTCTTGAATGGCTCATTTATTCGGCACAACTCAACTACGGTTTAGCCCAGCTGCACACTGCGGACTGTTATCGACAGGGCAGAGGCTGCACAGCGAATTCCGCTCTTGCTCATGCCTGGTATTCTCTAGCGGTTTCGGCAGATAATGATTTGCCAGCAGACGCAAAAAAACGGGCGGAACAACGCAAAAACGAAATAGAGAGTACTTGCTCTGCCGAACAAATGGCTGAGGCAACACAATATTTTCAGGAACTTTTTCAGCAGTTGCATAAATCATCCTGATGTCAACAACCTCAACCTTAATATGAACCTGAACAATACAATGCCTGAAATACTTTTTCCGACCAACGAATATTCCGATGATGTTGCCGTTATTCAGCATGATGGCCGAACGATCCTCCTGGTCGGAACCGCTCATATCTCGCAGCAATCCGCTGATCTGGTCAAGGAGATTATTGATCAGGAGCAACCGGATACAGTATGCATAGAGCTGGATGAAAAACGCTATGCTGCTCTGTCCAACCCGCAGCAATGGAAGAATTTGGACCTCAAACAGATCATCCGAAAAAAGCAACTTTCCACTCTGCTGGTGAACCTCGTCCTAGCCTCGTACCAGAAAAAATTGGGAGGAAAACTCGGTATTCAGCCGGGAACAGAACTGCTCACAGCAGCCACGGCAGCAGAAGCACATAATATCCCGGTAGAGCTCTGCGACCGGGACGTGCGCATCACTTTACGCCGCGCCTGGAAAGCAACCTCGCTGTGGAAAAAATTTTACATGATGGCAACGCTGCTGGCCTCCCTTTTTGACGAAACGGAACTGGATGAGGAAAAGCTGAAAGAGTTACGCAGCAAAGACGTGTTGTCAGAACTCATGAAGGAGATCGGCACAGCCCTGCCAGCAGCCAAAGAGGCCCTTATTGATGAGCGCGATATCTTTATGGCAGAAAAAATCAAGCAGGCTACCGGAAAACGTATCATTGCTGTGGTCGGGGCAGGCCACATGGAGGGGATTCAACGCGTTTTTTCGGAGGAAAATAGCTCCAGAATGGAAGAAATAAACACCATTCCTCCGGTGTCCAAGGGCTGGAAGTTCTTCGGTTGGTCTATTCCGGCGGCGATTTTGCTTTCTCTCGTTGCTATCGGCTTCCGACAGGGAGCAGATGAGGCCGGGGCCAATGCCCTGTACTGGATTCTGGCCAACGGAATACCTTCAGCCATCGGCGCAGTGATCGCCTTTGCCCATCCTGCCACGATTCTTTCTGCCTTTGTTGCAGCCCCGATTACCAGCCTGACCCCAGTCATCGGAGCCGGTTATGTCTGCGCCTTTGTCCAGGTTATGACCTGCCCCCCTGTCGTCAAAGAATTTGAAGGGGTGGCCAATGACATTGTTACCCTGCGCGGATGGTGGCGCAACAAACTGCTTCGGGTTTTCCTGGTCTTTATGATGACTGGTTTCGGTTCTGTTATCGGCACTTGGGTCGGAGGGTACCGGATCATCTCCAATCTATTCGCCTAGCCGCTCCTCTTTCCCGCAGCTTTTTCGGCACAAAACATAGGGGCGGTTCGCGAACCGCCCCTACAGGAAGGCTCCTCGACTCATTCCATCCCTTACCTTATCTTACTTTTATTCTTCCTTTTCTACTTTCGGTTCCCCTTCTTTTCTCTCCTGCGTGCCCCATGTGCTTATAATATTAATGATCTTCTCTTTTTCCTGTAAAGAAAGATAATTAGGATCACCGGTGCTCTCCACCATGCTGTTGACAATACTTGTCCACTCCTCTTTATTCCTCTCTACCCGTTGGATTCGCGCCAAATCATGACAGACATTGCATTTATTATCAAGTAAGGGATGGATGCTTTCTGAATCATCAAAGTTAAGTCCTCCCTGCTCGCTACTTTTAGTCAGTTTACGGGTACTGAGAAAATGAACTATCTCTTTCTTCTCCTGTGGAGTCAAAAAATTCGGATTGCCTGTTATCTCCACCATACTGTTTACTGTTTCAAGCCACTGCTTTTCATTCTTATGCACCCGCAAAACTCTGTCCAAGGCATGACATCCGGCACTGCACTTGAGGGCAACAAGGGCCTTAATCCTATCTGAAGGCTCTGAGATAACTTTTTTCTCAGGCGGGTTTTCGACCTGCCCATTTTGTCTAATATGAGTTAAAAAATAAACAATATCTTCGGCTTCCTGGTCAGAAAGAAAATCAGCAGCTCCATTGGTTTCAGTCATTCTGCTGACGGTCTCAGTCCATTCCTGTCGACTTTTTTTCGCCCCAAAAATTCTGTCCAGATTATGACAGATACTGCATTTCAGACTGACTAAACTGCGCCCAATTTCCATGCGGAGCTTGTCTTTTTCCTCACCCTGCCTTTTTTGCTGCTGCTGCACCAAATAACCGACAATCTGTTTCACATCAAAATTCGTTATATTGGGGTAATCCAGTTCTGCCATTTTATGAATGGTATGGGTCCAGGCGACATCAGATTTATAACTTTGGTATACCCGCTCAAGGCTATGGCATTTGCTGCATTTTCTGTTGGTGATTTTCTGCCCTATTTCCACGTTCAGGATCTCATCATCCACATCGGACAAAACTGCATATTTATAATCAGAGCGATGAAGTGCATAATAGCCAGCCGTTATACCGGTCAAGCCAAATGAAAGTCCGAAGATAGCCAAACCCAGCATAATGAGTTTCGTGCTGAGCTGGGCATGTCTTCTGGCTATAACGACCTTAATCATAATCAGTGGGACAAGAAGCAATGCCAAGATAATATGAATCATTGCCCGAGCCGGGAGTTCCTCCTGAAAACCACCTGCCTTAATCACCATGAAGACCAGCATAGCGGCGAAAAGAACAAGAAACAGATATCCGAGGATGCGGTGTAGAAGTATCCAGCCTTTTCTTCTGGGACTGTCCTTGACCTTTCCGGTCATTTCCAGCATGATAAGGACGGTTACTCCGCCGATAACAACCAACAGCGTTGCTAACATTGATGAAAAATGGGGATGCATAACACCTACCTTGTTCTTTCCTTTTTGATCTGCTCAAGCAATTTGCCAGAACGGTCTCGACTCATCCACATACGGTTACGATCCGGCGAATCCAGCGAATTTGCCGAATTTGACGCACGAATAATCTTCATACTCTTAATACGTTCTTTCCATTGCTGTGGATTTTTTCACCCGAAACACCCTGACACTTGCTGTATTTTATCCGCATAAGACTCTGATCTGGCGAATACTTCGAGGTGCTCATCGCATTTCACCTCAGAGGCAGAGCGAAGTCCTGATGGATGAAAGATATAGATCCTATTGTAACGCCGATCAAGACGAAAATGAAACCAAATAGTAACGTTCCTATTAAAATCAAACTAAAAAAAATTGAACATGCGGCTTTATGAGAAACAGCTTAATGAGGATAAGGCAAGCAGAAGAGCCACAACCAGCGCAAAAAGAAAAAAAGGAGATAGCCGAAGATCCGACGAATCCCTTTTTTTTCGGTCATTTCAATCATCACAAGGAGAGTGGCACCGGCAATAACCAGTAACAAGGCCACGAGCATGGAAGAGAATTGAGAAAGCATAAAAATGTGCGTCAGTCAGGTTACCCGAATCAGGATTTCAATATGTAAAACATACCCCGTATTTTTTGTTTTATCCTGTAAAGTTAGGCTAAATCAACACCGGTAATTCGCGCCAGCTCAGAATCGAGGGCCGCCAAATCCGTTCGATCAAGGTCATGGACAGAATCTCTACCACAGCTGCGGGCAACGGATTTTACATCCTCGGTCGTGGCCGTAATAAACTGGACAATGCGATTTGCCCCCAACTCCACATCAAGCCGCTTACGCAGTTTTTTATCCTGAGTTGCAATCCCATGCGGGCAATTACCGAGATGACATTGACGGAGATAGGTACAGCCTAAAGCAATCTTTAACGCCCCGCCCATGTAGACGCCTTCCGCCCCTAAAGCAAGGGCCTTGGCAACATCTCCGGCATGGCGGATACCACCTGCCGCAATCAGGGTCACCCGATGAAAAAGCTCCTCCCGCCGAAGAAAATCGGCAACCCTGGGCAAGGCATAGATCAACGGCAAGCCGACATGATCCTTCATGGTAACAGAGGCCCCACCAGTCCCGCCTTCACCGCCGTCAATAACCAATACATCGGGAATATATTCCTGCTTAAAAATAGCCTTCAGGTCATCCTCCAGATGTCCCCCGGCTATTTTTACCGCAATGGGCTTTCCCCGGGTAAGCTCACGGAGTTCAAAAATCTTCGCAGATAATTCCCCGCCGCTCCGTATATCCGCATGGACTGCTGGTGAACTCACAGCCTCCCCTATGGGAATTCTCCGAACAGCAGCAATATCAACACTGACGTTTGCTGCGGATAACCGCGCCCCTGTCCCTGGATGAGCCCCCTGAGCAAGCTTTATTTCTACCATATCCGCCAACACTAGCCGCTCCGGTGTAATCCCAAAACGGCCCGGAGCATACTGCAAAGTAAGATATTGGGCAAGCTCCCGCTCCTCATCCAACATTCCTCCTTCTCCGGTATTAGCGATGGTTCCTGCTCGGGAAGAGGCCAAGGCTAGGGCCATCTTTGCCTCTTTGCTTAATGCCCCGTACGACATCGCAGCATTGAGAATTGGAGTTTTAAGAATAATAGGTTGTTGAGCTGCCTTTCCAAGCACAAGCTCAGTGGTCACCTCAATCGTCTCAGAGAGCGGCAACTTGGCAATCATGGCAGGACGAAAAATAAGGTTATCCATATTCAGAAAATTCCTTGATGTCCCCTTGCCTTCGCGAAACGGTTCTCCTGTCTCTGCCATCTCCTTAATCATTCGTACTGTGCTGATATCCCAATTCCCGGACTTATCTCGGTCAGCTGTTGTATAGTCCATAAACAAATTCGCTGTGGTATTGCAAATCGGACAAAAATGAAAATCAAGGCTTCCTGAATGGAGATAACCGCAGACTGAGCAACGATAAGTTTTCATCAGGAACATCCTCCAACGTTGATCAAGACAAAAAATATCAACGGAAAATGTACACGCATTGCCTCACTCCTTTTTATTTTTTTTTACGCGCTGTGCAATACCGGGAAACAAGCCAAGATCTGTATGGGGCAAAAACATAGAGGCCATATACTGATCTTTGAAACCAGGAACTTCTGAGAGTTCAAAACTCGTCATTTTACGAACTACCTCAACAACATCTCGGCGAATATGATTGGAGAGTTCACACATCCAACTTCCAGTCAAGGAACCATTCCCAAGATAGAGAATCTTCTCCGGGTCGACTTCTGGAAGCAGGCCCACACTCATTGCGCTGTCCAGGTCGATATAGGAGCCAAAGCCACCAGCAAGAATGATCCGCTCCAGATCACTCACCTGCAAACCGACCTGCTGAAGCACCGTGGTGATCCCGGCAAAAATAGCCCCTTTGGCCCGAATAAAATTCTCAATATCTACTTCGTTGATCACGATATCATGATCCGCAGCGCACTCGTCCTGCCAGGCAAGGACATACTCTTGCCCACTTCGTCCTTCGCGGATACGAGGATGATCCAGCGGATTGAACTTACCGCTCTGATTAAGGACACCGTGCTCAAACAGGGTCGCCACGATAATGAGCAGACCAGAACCGCATATCCCTATGGGGGCCTTGCCTCCCTCTGTGATATTCATCGGCTCCAGAGTTTCCGGATTCAGGCTGAAATCGCTGATCGCCCCTTCTACGGCCCGAATTCCGTGGGTAATGCCACCACCCTCAAATGCCGGACCAGCAGAACAGGCTGCGCAGGCCAACCAATCTCGGTTACCAATGACAATCTCCGCATTGGTCCCTACATCAATAAATAAGGTCAGCTGCTTTGAGCTGTACATACCCGAGGCCATGACCCCAGCCACGATATCTCCACCCACATAGCTAGAAATAGCCGGATAGACCAAGGAAGCGCAGGTGTCTGAGAGATCAAGATTTATCTCCCGAGCCCGAAAAGAAGGAAAAAAGGTACTGGTCGGGACATAAGGGGCACGACGGATACTGCTCGGATCCAAGTGCAGGAGCAGATGGGTCATGGTAGTATTACCGGCAATGGAGACGGAGTTGATTTCATCCCGCGCCACTGGGGGTTGATCCAATCGATCCAGCATCCTACCTGACAACCTATTTGACAAGGCGGCCTTAGTCTGAGTTTCAGCCTGAGTTTCAGGCTGAGCCTTAGCCAACATCTCCGTGATGAGTTGATTCATGGCCTCGGTCACCAAATTCTGCATCACATCAAGCCCTTTCGGCTTTTCAGCATGAATAATCCTAGAGATCACGTCTTCGCCGTAACTCATCTGGGGATTATAGCAGGAGGCCTCGGCAAGAAATTTTCCTGTCTCAAGATCAATGAGTACCCCGTAGACGGTTGTTGTCCCGATATCAAAAGCCAATCCAAAATTCCGATGGCATTGATAGCCCGGTTGAATATCCAGTAGTCGATATCGTGCCGCTAGATTGACCGGTACCTCCAGAGTGGCTGTGGCCTGAAAACTGTCCTGCCGCAAAGCCTTGCCCAACTTCCGGAGGAACACCAGGCTCTTGAGCTCACACTTTCTGTTATACTGGCCAGACAACCCTTGCAACAGGCGACCGGCATCTGCCCGATTATCGTGGCCAGCCGGTGTGGTAAGTTCAATACATACCTTTTCAACAGAGGGTGACCAGCCTCCTTCCTGTTTAAGCTCTTCTATGTCAAAGATATGCCTACGGGCTTGATGCCGCTTGGGAACCATCGTACCCAACCCTCCCTTACGCCGACTGCTTTCCTCCGGAATACGTACACTGACATCTTCGCAGATCTGCGCACTACAGGCCTGCCGATATCCCTGCTCATAGAACGCAGCTGATATCTTTTCACTTTTACCACCAAGAACCGTTCCCTGCTCAACAACAACTCGACATTTGCCGCAGACTCCGGCACCGCCGCAGGAGGCATTGACGTGCAACCCGGCCTTCCTCGCGGCTTGAAGCAGCTCTGTCCCTGCCTGGACCCTGCTTGTCCTCCCGGTCGGAAGAAAGGTGACCGTATACTCCTGCCGCTTGTCCCCCATCACGTTGCCTCCGTTGCGTACGTCCTGTTCTTTAAGAAAAAATTCCCCTTAAGCTAAATGCTATGCCTATAATTATACATGTTTCTTAAAAAAATCCAAAGGATGTTATCAAATCACACCGAATTCTTTACAGCGAGATGATCCCCTTTGCCCCCCTTTCCAAGAACGTTATCGCTGAAAAACAGAGGCTCCGTTAAAGATGGATATAATCTCACCAAAACGTAATTGCTAAAACTTGACCACAGTCATTTTCTCCCTTGACCTTTTTCTCGACCGCGCTTAAAATCTCGACCAAAGTCAATAATTATCACGAAGCGTTCGTGCTGACACTTTGCTCTTCAGGGCGGGGCAGTTTAATTTCTCAAGAAAAAATCATGGCAGGATTACGAGAACAAAAAAAAAAGGCGACCAGGGCCGCAATTATGGAAGCGGCAATCAATCTCTTCGGTGAACGGGGCTATCAAAGCACCAGTGTTTCCACCTTGGCCAAGGCAGCGGGGATAGGGAAAGGAACCATTTACTCCTATTTTGCCTCAAAGAATGAAATCCTCCTGGCCTTCTGCGAAGAAGAACTGACCTTTATCCATAAAGAAATCCGAGAAAAACTCGACCCCGATGCCCCTTTGGCGGAAAAAATGCTTTTGGTGCTCATGAGCGAATTTCGTTTTGTTACCAAAAATAAGGATTTCGGACGAACGCTCCTCCGAGAACTCACCTTTCCCAAAGAGATCACTATTGATAAATCGAGAATGATTGAGGAACGTTTCCTGAATCTTTTTGTCAAAATATTCAAAGAAGGCCAGGAAAAAGGCCAGCTGCGCCAGGATATCGAGCTGATTATCACAAGCGGACACTTCTACGGTCTGTACCTCATGGCACTCTCAGCCTGGTACTCTGATCGCCTGCATACAGAGGAAGATGTTCGCGAGTCCCTGGAGCTAATGATCGAGCAGGCCCTGACCGGGCTCATCCCACAAGAAATGCCGTTACATGCCGCAAACCGGAACAACGGACCATGAACCCACCTAACCCGAAAACCTGCGCGGGAAAATCGTCTGGTTTGTCCTCAAGAACCTACCTGGCCTGCTCTTCATCCTTATTTTGCTTGGTGCAGCCCTGATAATCGGTCAGCGGGTTACTGACCAAAAGGCAGCCCACGAGGAGGAGCTGAAAAACGCCACTGCTGTGGAAAATCCGCCGACTAATGTGGTCACTCTGGAGCTCAGACCAGCGGTACTGCGAGATAAGATCAGCCTGCCCGGCCTCATAGAGCCCTGGACAAAGCTGGCGTTGATGTCAAAAATCGGCGGCAGCATTGAAGAGCTCTTTGTCAAAGAAGGTGATCATGTTCAACAAGGCCAGCTTATCGCTCGGATTGAAAACGAGGATTACCGGATTGCCCTGGACTCGGCCAAGGCTGCCTATGCTCTGGCCAAGGCTGATTACGACAGGAATAAAACCCTCCGTAAAAAAGGCATTTCCACCCAGGCCAACCTGGATGAGCAGCAATCCAAGATGCGCCAGAGCAAAGCTGCACAGAAAAACGCAGAGCTCGCACTGTCTCGCTGTCGGATTACCGCGCCCATCTCCGGAATTATCAGTGAGCTGAATGGTGAAATCGGGATGGTGGTCAACCAGATGATGCCGCAACCTATTGCTGAAATCCTTCAGATCGACCGGGTCAAAGCGGTGGTTGCTATCCCCGAGGCAGATGTTAACGCGGTGCGGCAACTTAAACAGGTCGGTGTAGAAATTCGGTCGCTGAACAATGCCCGTTTTCAGGCACAGGTGCATTTTCTGGCTCCGGCACCGCAAACGCTAGCCCATGCCTATCGGCTTGAACTGGCGTTGAATAACCCGGAGGAGAAAATCCTGCCGGGCATGTTCCTCCAGGCAAATATCGTTAAACAGAGCAAAGAGGGCATTGTCGCGATTCCTCTGTACACAGTTATCTCCCGCAATGACGAACAGTTTGTCTATGTGGCAGAGGATGGCATTGCCCACAAACGACCGGTGGAAACCGGTTTTACCGAGGGCTGGCAAATCCTCATCCAGAGCGGACTCAACCTTGGAGAAAAAGTCATCATCCAAGGGCACCGCAGCATAGAAGACGGCCAGAAAGTCCGCGTTGTTAAAGAACTCACTGATCTCAGCGAATTCATGCCCTGATGTTTTCAGATCTCTCCAAATCTCTCCTTAATCGACATCTCTCGAACGACACCTGTTCGACAGGTGTCGATATCCTCCATCTCCTCCGTTGATCCGCCTGCGGTGCAGGCTGTAGTCTCTGTGATCTGCACAGCGGGCAGGCAGGAACGCAGCACCATATAACCGACCAAGCCGGAAGCCACTGAGCCCAGAATAATACCGAGCCGCTCATCAAAGGTTATATCAACGCCTGTTTCTTCAAAAGCAAGCGATCCCACAAAAAGACTCATTGTAAAACCGATCCCGCCAAGCGCTGAGGTACCGTACAAGGTCTTCCAGGACATCCCCTTGGGTAATTCAGTCAGCTTACACTGAACAGCAAGCCAACAGATCCCGAAGATACCTATCTGTTTTCCGACAAAAAGCCCTAAGGCTATTCCCCGTGGAACATCGTGAAGAACATAGTCCAGCCCAATGCCGGAAAAATTAATCCCTGCATTGGTAAAGGCAAAAATCGGTAGGACAAAAAACGCCACAACGCAATGCATATCATTTGCAATACTTTTCAACGGCGAGCAATTCGGATTCACTTTGGAAACCATGGGAATAAACAGCGCAAGAATAACACCGGCCAAGGTCGCATGGACTCCGGATTTCAACATGGCCACCCACATCACAATACCCATCAGGATATACGGGCTTTTTGCTTCCGGATTACGTTTGTTCAACCAAGCCAAAATAAAAATACACAAAGCGACTACAACAAGGGAGAACACAGAAATACTTGCCGTGTACAGTAGTCCTATAAGAATAATCGCGCCGATATCTGTGAATATCGCCAGGGAGGTGAGAAACACCTTGATTCCTGTCGGCACTCTATTCCCTAATAATGATAAAATTGCCAGCGAAAACGGCAGACTGGTCACCGCAGGCACAGCCCAGCCCTTCATGGCTATGGGATCGGTAGCATTAAAAAAGGCGTAAATCAGAGCTGGAATAATCATGCCCCCGATTGCCCCGAGAGCAGGTAGGATAATATTGCGTTTATCTGCAAGCTCGCCGTCCAGAATTTCTTTTTTTAATTCAAGGGTAATGAAAAAAAAGAACAGGGCCATGAGGCCGTCGTTGATCCAGAGCAAGAGGGGCTTTGCGATTTCAAAATCGCCGATCCGTATTTCTACGGGAATATCAAGAAAGAGCGCATAGTAGGATTGGAGTGGTGTGTTTGCACAAACAAAGGCAAGCACAGCGGAAAGCAGCAGGACTATGCCGGCGGATGATTCCAGTTTGAAAAAGGTATGTATGAAGGATTCTTGGTTCTTGTTCATTTCTTTCGTTATGCGATGGTGGAACTCAGTCCTCGCCTGATAGCGGATAACTTTCTCCGCAGGGGCTTTTTCATGACCAAGCCGAAGCTGTTGAGTTTTCGTGTTATATTGAGTATTCGTGGTGTGTTGTACGGTTTATTCCAGAAGAGTAAGGCTAAATAAAGATACACCGAATTGCTTTCAATGGGAAGCAGGTACCACTTGATTGCTTGCGGTATTCGAACCTGCGACCCCTCGCTGTAACCCCCATCACTGCGCGGGCTAACTGCACCTTATGATGCCATCGTGGTTACTTTTTTCTTAAAAAAACAAGATACCAGTTTACTTTTTTAATTCAGCATGGTTACTGTAAAAATAGTATATTTTCGTTTTTTGAAGCATCTTGTAAAGATGCTCCTATTGTCCAAAAAAAATAACCAATAACCTTCTGTGAAACTGACAGCGAAATACATAACAGAAAATTCAGCTCATTTTGAAAGTGTCAAAAAACTCTGGCGTGATAATAGTCGAACATTAGGCTTCTTTCCCGATGGAGCATTCAGGGATTATGCTGCTGACGAATGCATACTTGTTGCTGAATACCAAAAAAAAATTGCTGGATATCTACTTTTCCGAAAAATTAAAGGTAACAATATCTATCCACATGCAGCAATTGTTCATTTGTGCACTTGCCCAGAATTACGAAAAAAGGGGATAGCAAAAATTTTAGTAGAAAAACTTTCTCAAGACATAGAAGAATCTTTTCAAAAAATAAAAATTAGTTGTAGGAAAGACTACAATATTGATGAGTTTTGGATAAAGCTAGGGTTTGTTTACACTGGCGAGAGTCCCGGTCGTAGCGGACACCCACTGTTTAAATGGGAGAAATCTTTTAAAAAAATCCCGCTACCCTTAGTGGATTTAATAAGACAATTTGACAAGCCAAAAAGGTTTCGAGTCGTAATCGATGCAAATGTATGCTTTCGTATTCAAGATCCGTTGCCTAATGGTCATGGTCATGATCAAGACTTATCTATTGAGGCTAAAGCATTAGATGAAGATTGGGTAAAAGAAGAGGTTTTGATTGCGATCACTGACGAATTACCTAATGAAATTCAAAAGAACGAGGATCAAGAAAAAAGAAGCGGCAGAATATTTTTTATTAATAAATTTGAAAGAGTTGCCGCAGATTTCAAAGATGTAGAAAGTAAGATTCAGGAGCTAACTAAAATACTCGGTCCACCAACTAATGACAACAAGCGATCAGATTTATATCAATTAGCCCACACAGCAGCAGCAGAATACTCCTATTTTACAACTCAAGATCAATTTCTTTTAAAGAATTCAGAAGAGATAAATAATAAACTTGGGGTTACAATTCTAACACCGGGTGAGCTGATCTCCCACCTAGATGAATTAAAAAGAACCAATGAGTATCATCCAAAACGGTTAGCAGGGTCAAATCGTCTTCATCTCTCAAGATTATCATCAGATGAATTAAACAGTCTATTTCCTATATTCAGAAAGGAAGGAACCAGAGAAAAAAAGTCTACTTTATTGAACAAAATAAGAAAGTTTTTGTCATCACCATCAACTAGCGAGCCAATATTATATCACCATGCAGATGGGAAAAAACTAGCTTTTCTTATTTATGATACCAGCGAAGATAATATTTTAAATATCCCATTAATACGACTAGCTAAATCGAAGAATTCAAACACTGTAATTCGTTATATCATTAGAAGCGCAGTGATTAAAGCTATATCTGAAAAAAGAAATATAATAATAGCATCAGATATGGATGACCAAGACGCATTTTTTAAAAACGCATTTCTGGACAACGATTTCATTAAAAGTAATCAAAAGTGGATGAAAATAAATGTATTTGGGCTTCTTGATCAAGAAGGATTGATACGGAAACTTGAAAAAATTCGACACGATAAAAACATAACTACTGATATTATCGATAAGTTAATAAAAGTAATTTATAGTGTGTCTGAAAACAATGACATGCGCTCTTATGTGGAAATTGAAAAAAAGCTTTCCCCTTTAAAAATTAAAAATTCAAATATTCCATGTTATGTTATCCCCATCAAGCCTGTATGGGCTCGAAATCTTTTTGACGAGACGTTAGCTAAGCAGACTTTATGGGGAGGAAATGATAATCTTCTTATGAGACTAGAGAATGTTTTTTATAGGTCAAAAAAAACTTTCGGCAAGCTTGTTTTTCCAGCTCGTATTTTATGGTATGTTTCATATAATAAAAAAGAATACGGCTCAAAGATGATCCGAGCCTGCTCCTACGTCAAGGATGTCAAGATAGGCACCGCATCTCAATTGTTTCGCAAATACAACAGCTTTGGTGTTTACAAGTGGGAGAATATTCTCAAGATGACCGATGGGAATCCACGTCAAGAAATCATGGCAATTACATTTAGTAATTCCGAATTGCTTCCTGACCCATTGCCTTTTGAATCTTATCGGCAAATATTAAGAAGCACTGAAAACAAGGGGGCGACAGTTCAATCCCCTCTGAAAATATCAGAAAATACTTTTTTTACGATTTACTCAAAATGCACTAAAAGATAACCATGAGTAACAACTTACTAATATCCGTTCGCCCTAAATTTGCATCCAGAATATTATCTGGCAAAAAAACAGTTGAGCTTAGAAGGTTACGCCCAAAAGTATCCTCTGGAGATAATTTGATATTTTATATATCATCACCGGATAAAAATATTAAAGCTATATCTAAAATAGAAAAAATTGTGGGTGCTCATTTAGACGTTCTTTGGGATGAAGTAAAAGAAAGAGCATCTGTTACGCATGAAGAATTCATGGAATATTTCAAAGGGAAAGACCATGGGTATGCCATCTATTTTTCACAAACTGAGCAATTAAAGAACCCCATAAAATTAGAAAGCATCAAAGAGATAATTCCGGGCTTTAGAGCTCCTCAAAGTTTTCGGTATTTTTCACAAACAGAGATGTCAAATGTTCTTTCAATGGCGACAGCGTAACACTTTAGAATTTTGACTTAGTAGCGTTTGATTGCTTGCGGTATTTGAACCTGTGACCCCACCCTGTAACCTATATCACTGCGCGGGCTGATTTTGAAACAGGGGACAGACCACGTTTGTTTTATTTATTACATTTGCCAACAACAGACTTTTTCCTCGGTCGCCTCTGGGGTTACTCGGCATCCGAGCATTTCGCTTATTTCCTCACCGAATCTAGGGTCTAGTAAAAAACGTGGTCTGTCCTCGATTTGCTATTTGCTCCTTGACGACGTTACCAGACAACTTCCACCGGATATTGCTGAACAGCTGAATCGCAGCTAAGAAGAACGGCTTCCTCAACATTAGCCTGGGCAATAAGAAGCCGGTCAAAAGGATCTTTATGATGGAGAGGCAGGCTGTCCAGAGCAAAGACATGGGGAGGGATTACCGGGAGAATTTCAATACCGTTGGTTTTCTGCTGTGCTTCTACAATATCATTCAACGGCAGGTTGAGTTTCAGCTTTCCGAGCTGGTGCTTAATCTGCATCTCCCAAATGCTTACCGTGCTGAGCAAGATGATGTTTTCCTGGTTTTGGCAGAGCTGAAGAGCTTCCGGCGAGAGTCTTGATATATTGCTGTCCCACCAGATAAATGCATGAGTATCGAACAAAATCTTCACGCATCTTCACCCAACCAGAATTTATCTGAAAGCGGCTCATCAAAATCATCAGTTGTTTCAACAGCACCTGAGTGCAGTTCGGGAATACGACCGCCCTTAGACGGCAAAAGAGGGATTATTCGAGCCAAGGGAACGCTTCCCTCGGTGAAAATAATTGCAGCCCCTTTACGAACGGCTGCCAACACTTCCTCAAGGCTTATTCGTGCGCTATGAATATCAACAGTTTTTGTAAGCATATGTCCGCCTCTTTCTTGTAAAAACAACAATAATTATTTCTATCTTTTTTTATTGTATCATATCCTGCGTTTTTTTACGAAACGGCTTCATGTATTGCTTTATCATAACTCCTATCCCGCTTCATTCTCAGAAAATCAACCCTATAAATATACCAACCCCAACCACTTACCGCAACCGAAATACACCGTCTCCCCACAAGAGAACACAGCAAATCCCCCAGCACTTCTCCCTTGACGCATCCCAGAACACCCTGTTAAAACGTCCAAGATCAACATTCGCCACCAAAAACATAACGTAATCAGAATCTCTGTCGGCTATCGGGTCAACTCCAAGCGCGGTACCCAATTCCGCATCTGGGCGACGAACATCCTGAAACAGCATCTGGTGCGGGAATATAGCCTAAACCGGCAACGGCTGGCAGAAAAAGGCGTTGCTGAGATTCGTCAAGTCCTGGAATTACTGACCAATACCCTGAGAAACCATGATCTCGTGACCGAGGACGGCAGGTCCGTGCTCGCCCTGATCAAAAATTATGCCAGAACTTGGCAGCTGCTGTGGCATATCCTTCATCAGGACTCTTCATAAAGGCACGATCAGCTCTTCCTCTATCATCAGATATATTCCTGATCAACGTAGAAAAAAATCCAACAATTCATCCAATTCATCCTTCCCCATACCCCCTTCATCAGACGCTGAAAATTTCATCCTGTCAAAATATGACAAACTCAAAGATAAATTCCCGCTTCTAAAAAGACGACGATTATCAATCTCAACAAACTGACCGGAAAGCCATTCACCTGCAACATACTCTTTACGATTTCCTTCCCCCCCGCTCTTTCCCTTTCCATTACCGAAGGGAAGGGTAAAATTCTCCCGCAAACGCACACACAACTTTCTTTCAAACATGTCACATGCCCTCTCAATCAATACAACTTTCTTAATTCTTCACGGATCCTTATTTCCTCACTCACTGAAAATAAAAAAAGGACAAACCTTTAAAAAAGGCCTGTCCCTAAAAAAACAATATACATGATATTAAAACAAGAAGAGACAGGCGGTCCGGCTATCTTCAACAAAAAGACCCGCAACTTTCCGACACCGCCTCACGACGGCTGTGGCATTTTTCTAATCCCGAAAATTCCACCTTACATAAAACACTCTCCAGCTCTAAATACGCCTTTCCACTCCCTGTTCTCTATATGCAATTTTTTAGTATAACTTAACATTCAGAATTAACAATATATTTTTCCCGACTCTCAATAAAATTCGATAACAGACTGTTTTGTATCGATTAATACTTACCGAGCTAGTAGTTTTTTCGCCGCATGTATTCTCGCCCTCAACCCTGCGCTCCAGCTACTCATGCCGCAAAGCATCAATAGGATCAAGTCGAGCCGCCTTCAAAGCCGGAAAATAGCCGAATACTACTCCGACAGCTGCGGAGAAGAGAAAGGCGATGCCGATGATTTTAAAATCAGGTAGAAAGGGGATTCCCCCATCATATGAGTGAATCCGAAGGATGCACCCATGGCAAATAGGGCGTAGACCACGTTTTGAATCATAGTCGCATGGCCCGGGCATCGAGATGACACGCTCAAAGCTTCAGCACCAACCTGATCCCTTCATCAATCTCATTCATCACTCTGCCCGACAGAGTATGCACCTTTTCTGTACAAAGAGCCTTGTCAAGAGTGATCAGCTGAGAGACATTGACAACACTTTTTTTGGACAATCCTGACATCTTCGACGAAAGTAAAACATTTCCCGGCGCAGCAGCCAAACCTACATTGCTCGTTATTACCGCAGCAATAATCGTGCTGATATTGCTGCGGTTAAATTCGTTCGACTGAATAATCACCATTGGCCTTCTGTAACCAGGTCCCGACCCGACAGGATCCGGAAGTTTGGCCCACCATATTTGCCCGCGCTTGATCACCATTTTTCCTTTTCCATCGCGTTCATTTGCATATTGACAAGGCCTTGATCCAGCTCGGAAGAATCATCGGGATAGACCTTGTTTAACTGATCAGTAATATAATCTGCCGGATGCTGCTCAAGAAATGTTGCAAGGGCCTTTGCGTAAAGGCGGCTCCGCGAAAAACCATGTTTTTTCGCGTATTGGTCCGCAACACTAAAGAGCTTATCAGGGATAGAAACAGCCGTTTTCATAATTTCACCTTTCCATTCTTTTTCACATTATCTTCTTTGTACTAAAAGTATAACTAAGGTAATACTTTCTTGTCAAGGTAAACAGGGGTCATTTCATTGCCATTTTAAAGAATCAATAGGGTCAGACTCCAACAAAAAAAGCAACCAGAGTTCTTTTCTCACTCATGCCTTAGCGCATCAATAGGATCAAGCCGAGCAGCCTTCAAAGCCGGGAAATACCCGAACACCACCCCGACAGCAGCGGAGAAGACAAAGGCGATGCCGATGATCTTCAGATCTGGGATAAAGGGGATTTCCATCATATGCGTGAGGCCGAAGGATGCACCCAAGGCCAAGATGATCCCGAAGATACCGCCGAAGGAGGACAGTACCACCGCCTCGGTCAGAAACTGGAGCAGCACCTCGTGCTCAAAAGCCCCGATGGCTAGACGGATGCCGATCTCTCGAGTGCGCTCGGTCACGGAGACCAGCATGATATTCATGATGCCGATGCCGCCTACCAGCAGGCTAACCGCAGCCACAGAACTGAGCAGGGTGGTCATGGTCTTGGTGGTGCCAGTGAGCATGGCAGCCAGTTCCTTGGTGTCCCTGATGCTGAAATTATCCTCTTCATTTTCCGAGAGATGCCGCCGCTTGCGCAACAGCACCCGCAGGTCCTCGGTAACCTTTTCCGTTGAGACCCCGTCCATCACCGAAAGATGGATTGAAGAGACATCCCGGTTGCCGGTGAATCTGCGCTGCACTGCGGACAGGGGCATGACGATCAGGTCATCCTCATCCCGACCCATACCGGATTGACCCTTTTCCCGCAGCAGGCCGATCACATTACAGGAGACCTTGCCTAAGCGGATCTTTCTGCCCACCGGGTCTTCGCCAGAAAAGAGATTTTTGTTGACCGTCTGCCCGATG
>MTKO01000077.1 GCA_004028505.1 Candidatus Electrothrix aarhusensis | reverse complement strand
TTTGATTACTCAAAATATAGTCTACAGCAATGCAGAGGAAAAACCAGGAATAGGGAATGAGGCTGCTGGTTCAAAAGAGCTTCCAGTCAGAATTCTTAACAATCTTGTAACAAGAGAACGTGCTGTCGGGATTGGCTTAATGAGCGGGGGAGTAAGTGTTGTGGAGGGAAACATTATTGCACAAACCGGATCTGTGGGGATAGCCGTTAATGGCAGCACAGTACTGAAACTGAACCGTAACCGGATAACAAAAACAGGCGCACCAGGTATTGTTATTATTGCTGGTTCAGAGATTCATGAGATGCAACAAAATATCGTGACGAACACTCGTGGGCCAAAAATGAGGATTAAAGAGAGCAAGGTTGTTGAAAAATGAGCTGTCCGTTTTTTCCTTCGTATTCAGAACCATAGATCTAAACCTACCCGGTAGAGCGGCTCCCGCTCCGCCAGCACAGCAGATATCTCCTTGGCTGGGTTCCCTACATCAAATATTGCACTGTTTCAGGACCAATTAAGCATGTTTTAAAAAAGGACTTCCCTTTGTTATCTTACAAGAAAGAAAAAATATTTCCGCATTCATGGGAGTTACGGGCAACCGGCGACTCAAAAAAATAGATTCGACTTTTGAGTTCACGCGATTATAATAGTCTTATGCATTTTATTCAATTAATCAGACAGGGCAGAGTATCAGGAGGAAAAGCATGAGTCCCCAACGTTTATTTCTTCTTGCCCTCCTTCTCTATATTGCTTGGCGATTACTGCGAAGCCTGATCCGTGATACCATCACGCAAAAAGCAAAAGATCAGCTCCGGAAAGAATCCGAGCAAGCTGACAAAACAACTGTCCAGGACATCTTGGTCGAAGACCCGGTATGTCGAACCCTGATCCCTAAACATCAGGCAGTTCGTTTGCGTCAGGACGGAAAAACCTACTATTTTTGCAGCGATTCCTGCTGCGATCAATTTACCGGCGAGCCGGGAGGAAAAGAATGAAGTTTTTTATAGATACGGCAAATATTGACGAGATTAAAAAAGGGCTTGAACTGGGCATGGTGGACGGTGTCACCACCAACCCGTCGCTTATATCCAAAGAACAACGACCCTTTACGGATATTCTTGCCGATATCTGCGACTTGGTTGATGGCCCAATCAGCGCTGAAGTTATCAGCCTTGATGCTGACGGCATGGTGGCTGAGGGGCGCGAGCTCGCTGCAATTCATGAAAATATAGTAATCAAGGTGCCGATGATCGAAGAAGGTCTGAAAGCGGTCAGACGGCTCTCTGCGGAAAATATTAAAACCAATGTAACCCTGATTTTTTCCTCCACCCAGGCCCTGCTTGCCGCGAAAGCAGGAGCAACCTATGTCAGCCCCTTTGTCGGACGAATTGATGACCTTTCTCTCGATGGTATGGAGTTGGTTGGCGATATCATGACAATCTTTGCTAACTATTCCCTGCCCACCGAAGTAATCGTCGCTTCAATCCGCAGCCCCCAGCACGTTGCCCAATCAGCATTAATCGGGGCGGATATCGCCACGATCCCTTATAAAGTCATTGCCCAATTAGCCAAGCATCCGCTGACTGATATCGGTATGGAAAAATTTCTTGCTGACTGGGAAAAACGACAAAAATAACCCCGAGTATTTTGCCATGAAACCCTGTGCAACCCGTTATTTATTTGCCGTAGCTTGCTTGATGTTCTTCTTCCATCACAGTAAGGCATCTGGAGAAGAAATTTACAGATATATAGATAAATATGGCGTTGCCCATTACACCAATGTTCCCACAGATCGCTATAAACCTGTCTCTTTCTCTTCTCTCTCAACACCGCAGGAGGAAGGAATATCTTTTCGAACGCCGAAAGTTCGCAGAGCAAATCAAAAAACACTGAAACTTCGCAGTGGGAAACGTTGGAAGTATACTGACAACACCCGGTTTGACAAGCATATCGAGCATGCGGCCCGTGCCCATAAGGTGGATCCCATGCTGATTAAGGCAATTATTAAGACAGAATCCGCCTTTAATTACCGTGCTGTCTCGCCAAAAGGTGCACAGGGTTTGATGCAATTAATGCCAGCCACGGCAAAAGACCTTAAAGTAAAAGATCCCTTTAATCCTCGGGAAAATATTTACGGCGGGACCAAGTATATAAAATGGTTGCTGGATCGTTTTAACGGTGATGTACGGCTTAGTCTTGCCGCCTATAATGCCGGACCAGCACGGATTCGAAAAAAAAAGATTCCTCGTATTCCCGAGACAATAGCCTATGTGAGAAAGGTTCTTCGTCAATACAAGGCCTATAAAAAAGGGCGTAAACAACGACAAGCAGAGTACCAACCCGAGGTGGCAATGACCACCAGTATTCGTGTTCGAGAAATGGTAACCGTTAACTGACAGAACGAGCACTAGCGGCCTTTATCCAACATTACTTGTGGTTACTGAATGCTTGAACGCGCATTCCGAACGGATTTCCCCTTTTCACGGGATTGTGCCCCCCTCATCTGATTTTAAAACATGCTGCAAGCAATATAGGGTCATCCCTGAAGCTGCGCTAAAGAACTTTCATGCAAAACCTGCCGAATCTGATAACAGCTTCCCGTCTTCTGCTCACTGCTCTCCTGGCGATTCTGCTCATGTTTGAACAGAAAACCGGCATGGCTTTCCTGTGTTGCCTGCTGTTCACCATTGCTGCGGCCTCAGACTGGGTTGACGGCTATCTTGCCCGCCGTTTTGAAGCCGTGACCACTCTGGGTAAACTCATGGATCCCTTGGCAGACAAGCTGCTCGTGGCCACGGCTCTGATTATGCTTATCCCCCTTGACCGGCTTCCAGCCTGGGTTGCCTTGGTGATTGTCTCCCGCGAAATGATGGTCACCGGACTGCGCGGCCTTGCCTCATCCTCCGGGATTGTAGTTTCCGCCAGTGGCCTAGGAAAGATCAAATCCACCTTGCAGTATATTGGTTTAGGTATACTGATCTTTCCCTTGGACCTCCTGCCTATCCCCTATCTGCACCACATAGGCCTTGCGGTGCTCTACGTCGCCTTGGTGTTGACTGTTTGGTCAGGACTTGATTATTTCTATAAACTACGTCAGGTTTTTCTTGTGGAAGAAAAGGAGGAGCTGTAGAATTTTTCCTCAGCTTAATCGCTCTCTGATAGCCCCCTTATACTGCTCCAAGGCCTGATTATACTGGTCAGCAAGTTCTGCCTCCATTTTTCCCAGCTCCTCATCGACTTTGGCTTCCAGGATCTGTTCAAGGTTCGCACCGCCCTGCATACCTGCCTGTTGCGCTTGCTGGGCCATTATTTGCTCGTACTGCATACGAATTTGTTCTTCCAGCTGCTGATGAAGCTGTTCACGGTGCTGATTATACTGACCAAGAATAGTCTGCATTTCAACACAGATACTCCCTACCTCGCCAGCATTTCCGCTGATTTCCCGAATCCCCTGAGCAGCCTTTTCGGTCCGCTCTTTGCCCATTTCATCACGATGGAGAAAAATATTGCGCAGCAGGGTGTCCACCATGCCACTGCGAATACACACCTGCTTTTCCTCAGGCAGTTCTGCTAAGGCTGTCATCAAGCTTTCAACCTTTTCATCCAGAAAATCAGCTGCCAGCTTCATTCCCTCTTTGCGTTGATCTTCCTCCTGTAATTCCTCATCGCTTGCCCTACCCATGCGGGCAGCCCGCTCCATGACCAAGTCCATCGTGGATTTTATTTCTGCCATTTCTTTTATAACCTCTTGGATAATGAAGTCTACGATACGCTGAAGCGCACCAGACAGTAATTAACTCATCAGCATACTGCGTAATGATTAGTTATAGTGTTCTGCTTTTTTTACTGATTTTCTTATATCATGCTTATACGTTATAACGAGCAGGGAAAAGAAGAATATTTCAAAAAATCCCCATAAAGAAAATTTGATCATGCTGTTTCCAATAATTTCTCCTGAAGGAAACAACCTAATACCTCCTGATAACTGCATCCAAAAGAAGATGGGTCGTCACTGCCACTGGAATCCAGAAAAGAAATCGCTTGGGTATTTGCAAAAAAAAGACAGCAAGTACAGATACAACAAGGGCAATCAATGGCGCGAAAGCAGTATGAGAAAATGCGTTATACCTGGAGGATAGCGTCAAATGGGCACGAAAGATATCAGGTGTGAGCCCTGCGAGACCAACAACACAGGAGTACAAGAAAAGCTCCTTTTTGTCTTTGTATTTTTTCAGCAATCGATCTGTGAGATAGTACGAGTAAAATGGTACTGAAAAATGAGCAAGTATTAACATTTCACCTCTCTAATGAATATCCCAGCATAAAATTATAATAATTTCCGCACTAACCTAGCTGCAAAAAAACCCTCAATCTCCTCTGTGGGCAGCGACGCAAAAAAGCCCTTTGCATCAACAAGAGAAGCCGCCGATGCTGGTAAGAAATCCCGGCAATTAGTTAGTGTAAAGGCATCGTTGGCAGCGAGAAACTGCTCAACCACCTCTTGGTTTTCCTCCGGCTCAAGGGAACAGGTCGCATAGACAAGTACCCCACCGGGCTTAACCAAAGCCGCAGCTGTCCGCAGCAGCGCAAGCTGTTTTTCCTGAGAGGCCGAAAAGTCCTCCGGTTGGCGATTCCAGCGGATATCAGGATGCTTGCGGATAACCCCGGTGCCGGTACAGGGCGCATCAATGAGGATGGCGTCAAAAAGGATCTCCTTTGTTTCAGCAAACTCCTCTAACTGCTGCTGCATAACTTCTACCCGCTCAGCAAGGCCCTGTCGTTGAAGATTTTCTTTCAGCAACCGAAAACGTCGCTGATCCGGATCAACCGCAAAAAGAGAAGCTTCCTGAGGGAGAAGCGCAGCAAGAATACAGGTCTTGCCGCCCAACCCGGCACAGCC
The DNA here is from genome assembly GCA_004028505.1 of Candidatus Electrothrix aarhusensis. Lineage (GTDB taxonomy): Bacteria > Desulfobacterota > Desulfobulbia > Desulfobulbales > Desulfobulbaceae > Electrothrix > Electrothrix aarhusensis. The sequence continues at coordinate 41,588 of MTKO01000077.1, read as the reverse complement.
GTCAAGATAGCTCCCCTGCTTTGTAAACGGCCCCAGAAGTTCACAGGCCAAGCGAGCTGCCTGATCCTGGATCTGAAACAGGCCTTCGGCAAAACCGGGTAAGCCTGTCACCGCCCCCCGTTGCTCAGGAAGAATCAGGCTGTCTGGAGCAAAGCTGCCCGGCTCGGTTAGTATCCCCTGCTCTGCAAACTGCGCAGCCAAGGCCTCCCGATCTGTTCGCGCCTGATTAACCTGAAGACAGAGGGTAGGTTCCGTATTATTGACCCGGCAGATAGCTGCATCTGTTCCAAACCAAAGTTCTTTTGCCAACGGGCGGTCAGCCAAGCAGGATGATTAAGCACCGGCGTTTCTCCTGGACCTGCCTTATCTGGCCCCGGTATGCTCTCCTTGTTCCTTGCAATATTACGCAGGGTGCCGTTAACAAAACTGCACAGCCAAGTGGGTTGCCCCATCTTCTTCAGGGACTTAACGGTCTCGTTGACCGCTGCCGAATCCGGGATGCGCTCCAAGCAGCAAATCTGCACAACTCCGATCCGCAGAGCAGCCAAGGTCAGCGGCTTCATCTTGGCCAGCTTTGTTTTGGAGAAGCGGCTGACAACAATATCAAGATATTCCTGTTCCCGCAAGACTCCCATCACTAGCATAACGGCCAGCTGACGCTCCTCGTTTTTCAGATCGGCATCATGAATAATCCTGTTGATAAAACCCTGCATGGGTTTTCCGCTACCAGCCCATTGGACCAAGGTTTCCAGTGCCAAACTACGGGAGGTGAGTACCTTCTTTTGCATCATCGTTCCTTTGAGAGATCTTTGCTCGGTTGGACACCGAGCTGTCGCAAGGCCTCGGCCCGGTCAATGAGATTTCCCTTGCCCGTGCTCAGCCGTTTTTCCGCCAATTGCCAGCTCTGTCGGGCCTGGTCGAGCCGGTTACCTACTCGCTAAACGCTTCGGTAAAACCGACAAATTTATCATAAAGCTTACCCGCCTCTTGAGCAATGATCTGACTGTTTCGGTTCTGTTCATCCAGCCGCCAGATATGATGAATCGTACGGAGGATGGCCAACAGGGTCGAGGGCGAAGCGAGCATCACCCGACGTCGCAGCGACTGGGTGAGTAATTCCGGCTTCCTACTTACCGCCGCCTGAAAGGCCCCTTCCACCGGGATAAAGAGCAGGACAAAATCAAGAGTGGTCAGCTCAGGAAGCTGCTGATACTGCTTCTTGCTCAAACCGTTCACATGCTGCTGGATGGAATTGATATGGTTGGTCAGATGCTGTTCCTGCTCCTTCTCATCATCGGTATGGCTGGCCTCGACATAGCTATTTAGCGACATCTTGGCATCAATGATCACGGCCCTGTTCTCCGGCAGATAAACAATCACATCCGGCTGTTTGAGTCGTCCCTGCTCATCACGCAAGGAAACCTGGGTGGCAAACTCAGACCCTGGTCGGAGCCCTGATTCCTCCAGGAGTCGCTCCAGCACCATCTCGCCCCATTGTCCCTGCAATTTATTGGTGCCCTGCAAGGCCCTAGTCAAATCAACCGCTTCCCGGCTGATCCGTTCGTTCAATTGCTTGAGATGCTCAACCTCCTTAATCAGGGCAAGACGATCACGGGATTCCCGATCATAAACATCCTCCACCTTTTTACGAAAGGCATCCAGCTGGTTCTGCACCGGGGACAAGAGCATTTCCAGGCCCTCGACATGCTGTTCCTGGAGCACCCTGCCCTGCTCGGCCATGACCTTGCGGGAAAGATGAGAGAAATCCTCTTCCAGCTGTTGTTTGCTTTGAGCAAGGAACTGCTGGCGCTCACCGGCAATGGCTCGGGTCTCGTGAAGAAAGGCCTCTAGGCCGATATTATCCAGCTCAGCCTCTTCCTTCTGCTGACGCAGGCTGTCCCGCTCCCGGCGGAGTTCTTCCGCATCCTGTTGAAAGCGACGAGCCTCCTGCTCTGCCTGTTCCAGATAGAGGGAAAGCAGGAGGTTCTTGCGCTGAAGTCTATTATAAATCATCAAGAACAAGGACAGCATACTCAGTGCTGTTAGGCCGATGCCGATAAGCAGGGATGGAAGATTGAGCTGGGCAATCAGATCAAAAAAATTATCCACAGCCAAGGATTTCCTCCGCATCTGCTTTATGTTCCGCCATTCTCCGGCCTGGTAATAAGGTCGTAGTTTTTTTCATTGGATCTCATTCGGGGATGAAAATTTATGCCGTATGTCATACAGTACCTGCGGCAGGAGGAAAAGGGAAAAATACCGGACCAGCTCTTTCCCTCTACCCGAGCAGGATCAATCCAACAGCATAAGGAGTTTGTGAACAACATGCAAGGTATGGCAGCAGATAGAGAAACGCAGACGATGAAGAACGGAGCGGATAAACAGCAGGGGCTTCCTGACCGTATTGTCCTGACAGGATTTCGAGCCACCGGTAAGACAGCCGTGGGCAAGGCTCTTGCCCGCTTAACTGGGTTTCGTTTTCTCGATACGGATCAGGAGCTCTGCCAGCGTATGGGCTATTCCGTTGCTGAAGCGGTCAGGCAGCACGGCTGGCCGTATTTTCGGGAACAGGAGCAGGCCTTGTTGCGCGAACTACCTTCCTGGCAGAAAACGATTATCGCCACCGGTGGCGGGGCCATTCTCCATCACAACGAATGGCAGGAGCTACATCGGGCCGCCTTTGTGGTCTGGCTGCGCACGGATCTCGCAACTACCCTATCCCGACTGGCGCTGGATCAAAAGACTGCCGAACAACGGCCTGCATTAGTAGGAGGCATAGACAGGCAGGAGGATGGACAGAATTTGGCCAAAGAGATAGCCGCTATGCTGGCGGACCGGGAACCGCTCTATCGGGCTGGTTCGGATCTGGTGTTGGATACGGAGGAGAAAACACCAGAGGAGCTGGCTGGGGAGATTTATGGGCAGCTTTAAGAGCAATTTGATAAAACATATAAGAAAATTGCCTCTGTATTAATGATACGGAGGCAATTTTCTATAAAAACAAAAAAAGAGGTTTTGAAAAATCGTTACTTTTTCATCATCTCTGCGATCTGGAAGGCCATTTCTAAAGACTGTTCCGCATTAAGTCGAGGATCACAGGTGGTCAAATAATTCCGGCCCAATTGCTCATCTGCCAGCTGGCGAGCACCACCGGTACATTCAGTAACATCAGCACCGGTCAATTCAAAATGAACACCACCAGGGATTGTTCCTTCTGCCCAATGTAACTCGAAAAATTGACGTAACTCTGAAAGAATGTCGTCAAAACTCCTGGTCTTATGTCCAGCATCTGTTTTACGAATATTAGCATGCATAGGATCGCAGCTCCAGAGAACGTTTTTCCCCTCTTTTTTCATAGCCCTGAGCAACGGCGGCAGGTGTTTCTCAATATCTTTTGCCCCGAAGCGAGTGATCAGCGTTATCCTACCAGCCTCGTTGGTTGGATTCAGCCTATCAATAATGGCGAGGATGTCATCAATATCATGTTTCGGACCAACCTTCATCCCCAAAGGATTAAGAACCCCACGGAGAAACTCAATATGGGCTCCGTCGATTTGACGGGTCCGGTCCCCGATCCAGAGCATATGGCCGGAGCAATCATACCAGCCGCCTTCAAGGGAGTCCTCACGGGTAAGGGCCTCTTCGTAGCCGAGAAAGAGCGCCTCATGTGAGGTGTAAAACTCCACCTCTTTCAGCTGAGGAGTATTCGTATTAAAGCCGACGTTATGCATAAACTTCATGGCTCGACTAATCTGCTTGGCCAAACGTTCATAGGATTGCCCCATGGGAGATTCTTTCACAAACTCCTGATTCCAGGCCTGTACCTTATCCAAAGCTCCAAAACCGCCTCGGGTAAAGGCCCGGAGCAAGTTCAGACTGGCAGCAGACATATTATATCCCTGCAGCAGTCGAGCCGGGTCAGGAATACGGGATGCAGGATCGGGTTCTTCCGAGTTACACATATCACCACGGTAACTGGGCAGCTCAACCCCATTAATCATTTCAGTGTCACTGGAACGCGGTTTGGCATACTGGCCAGCAATCCGACCGACCTTGATAACCGGCTTTTCTCCGGCATAGGTCAAGGTAACTGCCATTTGCAACAGCACCTTCAAGGTATCCCTGATGTTGGGAGCCGTGCAGCGACAAAACTCTTCCGAGCAATCGCCTCCTTGCAGTAAAAAAGCTTCTCCCTGAACAGCCTTGGCTAATTTATTTTTTAAATCACGTATTTCACCGGCAAAAACCAACGGGGGAAGATCTGAAATCGTCTGAAGAACATTGTTTAATTCATTTTCATCCGGCCAATTCGGTTGTTGCAAAACCGGAAGACTTCGCCAAGATGATTTTGTCCAATTATTTGTAGTTTTCATATTTTTTCAAGGAAAGTTAACGTGAAGATGATATTTTTTATTACGAACTCAATTTCTTAACGTGGTATATCCTAGCCGCTGAGGGGCAAAGATGATAAAAGAAGAATTTATGATAAACTCCCTTGGACTCTTGGAGCAAGGAAAGTTTTTTGAAAAAGAGCATCTTTCTGCAAAAATGCCCTTTTCACTCTCTGAAAAAAAGAGGCTTTTTACAGATCCAACCAAGATTCAGAAAAAATCGCTTGACCAGAAAGACAACGGAAGGTCTTGTAATGCTGAAGCGCAGCTCCTTCCAGTGTAGCAGGATCAGGCATATCACCGTCCATCATGCCATGAACCAGATCCACCAGATCCTGACTCTCACCTTTACAGATGGCCATCAGATCTTTATCGTAGGAGTTGACAATAGCGGTGCTAAGTCCGTATTTCATGAGCATAATCAAGTAGGTACGATCCAGATATTTGCGAAGATGCTCGGCCACGCCGTTGGATACATTGGACAGACCAACTGTGGAACCGGCTCCCGGAGCGATATCAGCCAGCATCATCATGAATTCCAGTCCTGAGGCAATCTGATCAGCGCCCAAGGTCATGGGTGTTCCAATGGGATCGAAGAGGATTTTTTCATTGGGAATGCCAGCGTCGTTCATAGCCATCATGAGATCGACAGCCATAGCAGCACGCTCGTTGGAATCACGCGGCATGCCATCCGGTCCCCAGAGCAAGGCGATAACATTACATTTGGCCTCGGCAGCTACCGGGATAAGAGCTTCCATTCGTTCCGGCTGTGCCGAAATGGAGTTCATGATAGCGGCCTCCTTATTTTTCACCGCTTGGAAACCCGCAATCATAGCATCGGTGTTGGTGGTGTCCAGGCAGAGCGGAGTGTCTACAGTCTCTTCCACGGTCTGCACAACCCAAGGCATCAGCTCGGTGCCATCCTTACGCGCCGGTCCAATATTTAGGTCAAGATACGATCCTCCAGCAGCAGTCTCTTCTTTTGCCATCTCCTGGATCGGTCCTTGAATACGTTCTTTCATGGCTGAACCGCTTCGAGTTCCCATGATATTGATGCTTTCGGCGATACCTTTTACTGTCATTGCCATTTGCGTTCTCCTTGAGTTAGATTATTCAAAATAATATTCAATAATATTAATTTATTAAAATTTAATACAAAATATATTTATTCCTCTTGGAACATCGAAAAAATTAAATTTGTAAATGAAATGTCGATCTGCACAACAAAAAGAGGAAAAAAGAATCCAATAATTAATCGCATTTCAGGGTATTTGTCAATCAACATTTTTTTCAAAAACGTCAACGTTGATCGTACTGTTGTTAACAACGTCCAAAATCGATTCATTTTTTGTTTCGGTAAATACCGAAGGGAAGAGGAATGCCCTGCTGAAGCTCAAGCATCTCCTCCTCTCTCCCGTAAAAACAAAGCGGAAAATTAACTGAGCTTCATCGGCATAATAATACCGAGAAATCCTTCATCTTCTTCCGAAGTAATAAGGCATGGACTTTCATTGGAGCTGATACAGGCCTGGATGTTTTCTCCCTCCATAACCTGAAGTGCCTCCATAAAGTACCGGCAGTTGAATCCCATAGACAATTTCTCTCCAGAATATTCAATGGCTATTTCGTCCCTTGCTGAACCGAAATCAGCATGTTCAGAAGTCAGCACCAATTGATTATCACCCAGTTCAAATTTAATCGCATGAAACATATCTTCAGTAAAAAGGTTAATTCTTTTTAAAGACTCAAGAAAGAGTATTTTGTTGATAAAGATATTGCTCTCTTTAGGGATGAAATTCAGGATGTTTTCAAAATCTGGGAATTCACCTTCCATCAATCGAATAACAAGAATAGCGTTGTCACTTTTTAAGACGACTTTTTTCTTTTCAACACCGAATTGAAAGGTATCCTTTTCTTCCCCAAATTTTCTTATCTGCTGTATCCCCCTCCTTGGTATTAATATAAATTTATCAAAATTCGGAAGAGGAGCACCTTCAGTCTCTCTACGCATAATACTAAGTCGATGACCGTCTGAGGTCACCATCCTGAAGACTGTTTTGTCGTTTTCGATAAGCTGTTGAAAAAGGGCCGCATTAAGGTTGTACATATTTTCTTTTTCAGTAGCTACAGAAAATATTGTTTTATCAATAAGATCACAAAAAACCTCGCCTTGGATTTCCGTCAAATCCTCTTCATTATACTGCTCAAATTGAGGAAATTCTTCTGTGGCCATACCGGCAAGTTTATATGTACTGCTGCCTGCGGTGATATTAATCCAATTCTTTTCTCCTTCTTTAAAATTTAAAGTCGGAGATCCTGATTCCCGAGCTAACTCAAAAAGTTTTTTAGAAGGAATAGTCAGGCTGCCTACCTCAAAAACTTCAGCAGGTACTGTTTGTCTGAGGCTTATCTCTAAATCCGTTGCTGTAAAAACAATTTCATTATTTTCTACCTCCATCAAAACATTTGCCAAGATGGCAAGAGTTCCTTTTTTATTTGTGATCTGTTGCTGTGCGTTGATTGCTCGGAGAAGATCTTCTCGGGCGATATTGAAATGAAATGGCATAGTATAGTTACTCCTTCTTTTTATATAAAAAGCTATTATTAGTATTAAGGGTGTTAGTTTGTGGAAAACTAACGTATCTTTTTATTTTTATTTATAAAAATATGTTAATAAAAAACGTTTACGGTTTGCACACAGATTGTGTATATATTAGGATTTATAGTTATCAACAATGTTTTAAGATGATTGTCAACAAGTTGCTAACAATGTTTTCAACATTTTCCTCTAAGGGTATTTTTAAGAGAATATTATGAGCAAAAAAGGATTGATCCTTCTTTTCACCGGTCATGGTAAAGGCAAGACGACAGCAGCTATTGGTATGACCATGCGAGCTGCTGGTCACGGCATGAAAACCTGTTTTATTCAGTTTATTAAGGGGAGCTGGAAATACGGTGAGATGGAGGCAATGGCGCGTTTCAGGGAGGAAGTCGATTTTCATGTTATGGGAAGAGGGTTTACCTGGAAATCCGATGATGTGGAAAAAGATACGGCGGCGGCTCGGGAGGCCTGGGAAAAGGCCAAAGAGGCCATTATATCAGGAGTTTACAGTACTGTTGTGCTTGATGAGTTCACCTATCTGCTCAGTTACGGTATGATCGATAAAGAGGAGGCTTTGGAGGTACTTCGGAGGAAGCCCGCTGACCTGCATATCTGTATCACCGGTCGCGATGCGGTGGAGGAATTAATTGAACTTGCTGATATGGTTACAGAGATGCAACCTATCAAGCATCCGTACCAGCAAGGAATTAAGGCACAGAAGGGAGTAGAGTTTTGAGTAGTTGTCTCTGACGGAGAGAATACCCACATTTTTTGCTTAAATCATTTTCCAACTATAAACTCTAGGGTCCGTCCTGTTCGGTTGCTTGCACCAGTGGGCGTTGTTTTTATACAAGAGGGCCTCTTGGAGGAATAAAAAGCTGTCCGGTTCCATAGAGGTAAACCGTAACGCCAACCCCTTTTTGTCTTGCCTGACAACGGAACAAACAGCCTTGATAGTCATTTCTGGATCGGTTTCGGAGATACAGAATTTAATATCGCAGATATCACCTGCCTGTTGTTCAAACCATCCTTGAACATATATTCCGCTAAGGCTGAAATTGGTTACGGAACATTCATATTTTTTTTTACCGAAATCAAGGAGAGTAGGTAGCGGGAATTTCATCCGGGAAAATTGACGTCTATTATACTTCATAGTTACCACCTTTGGAGGAGGAGTGTGTGCCCGACAGAAGAGAGCCAGCAGACAGAGGAGGTGATTATACAGATAGTATTACGCGATGTGTAATTTTTTTTCATGACATTTCCAGGTTGCTCGGCATAAGCATTTTTTAACTCCTCGACGTTTCATGTGAATTTGTCAATTTTCCCCCAGAAGAGCAGCGCCTTGATGAGGTCTTAGTGTTTGATAATGAAAGATTACCAAGTCGTCCCACTGAAAAGGATTGCTCTATTTTACCCGCCTGTTTTTGGATCAAGCTTACTCGGAACGAGAGACGAGAGACTGAAATCTTCAAGACGGAGTTGTCTATCGCTTGTATACCGCATCAGGTGCATTGATTTATGAGGATAATTATTAATAAGTATGATTATTATACTCTATATTTTCCATTTTTTTCATGGAAAAATCAACATGTTGACTTTTTCAAGGAGAGCCTGCTTAAACCGTGTTTGCTTTTACAGAATATCCTGATCCATTCCCTCTGAATCAGGAGAAAAAAAGGAGACACCTCATGTGAAAAAGCTAGAGTTGTTGTATGAGGTTGAGCGGCGGGCAGGGAGGCGAAAGATAGGTTAAGATACTGAAGAAAAGATGTTTTTTATTCAGACAAAGGGAAGCACGATAAAATAAAGAGCCAAACCAGTGATGACTACACCTGCCCCCTTTCTAAACCAGCTCGTTCCTTGGCCAAAGGAGGAACTTTCCAACAGCCTCCTGACCGTGGCCGTAGAACTGCCTGCCACAGCGATGGGCAGGCAATGACCGATACCGAAAAGGGTAATGAGCAGTATACCGGTGGCAATTTTTTCCTGAACCGTGATAACGGCCAGAATAGGGGCGATAAAACCAAAAGTACAGGAGCCGGAGAGTATGCCGTAAGCCAGCCCGAGCGTAAGGGCACCGAAAGACCCCTTTAACTGTAATTTCGACATCATGCTATTGCTGGGCATGGAGCATTTGGCCACGCCAAGCATATCGCCAGCCACCCAAAGCAGAATAACGCCGATAAGGATTGTCCAATACGACCCGACGTCACCCAGCATTCTACCCAACAGAGAGCAGATAATCCCCACCGCCGCAATGGTGATAAAAAGGCCGACACTGAAAAGCACGGCGAACTTGACGGCCCGCTTCCCTTCCACCAATTCGTCCTGACCGCCGACATAGGCCACGATCAAGGGAATAGAGGCCAAATGACAGGGGCTAAACAGCACTGAAACCATTCCCCAGAGCAGGCAGCCAAAGGCGGCGATCCAGCCCCCGTTCGTCATCCAGGCGTTGACGGTGATAAATACACTGTCCATTATTTCACCTTGGCTGGTTGTTGGACACCCATCTTGGCAAATTGACTGATGATGTCCTTCTCAGACAGAAAGCCTTGGTGGCGATAGACTTCTTTGCCTTGTGCATCAAAAAAAATTTGGGTCGGAATGGTGGATATCTTGAATTTCTTGCTTTGGCTCGGATCCTTCCAGACATCTATAAAAATAACGGCTGCTCGGCCTTCATATTCGGCGGTCATTTTTTTCAGGATCGGAGCATCATCTTGCAGGGAATACATTTATGGGCACCCAAATCCACCATGTTGACCATGTCGGGCACCGGAACCTCAGTGGTTTTCGCGGTTTTCTCCGTTGCGCCTGCTGCCATTACCGGAATAATTACTGGAACAGAGAGCAGAAGCAGGGAGAATACGATAGAAAATATATATGCTTTTTTCATACTGTGGTTTCTGTTTATTAATTTTTTCTAGATTTTAATTGGCTGGTACTGTTTATGAATTCTTTGGCCCGATCACCACGCAGAAGGTCAGCGAGGCCAAGAAGTCCGTCTTTGAGATATTTTACTCGGTAACCCTTGAGAGCAAGATACATACGCGCTAAGGCGGCTCGATCCTTGTGGGGACAGGCGGTGACAATCATTTTTGTTGTATCAAGCTCACCAAGGCGGCTAGGGAGTTCATTAAGCGGAATATTCACAGAAAAACTCATGCTCCACGCAGCAAATTCTTCAGGAAAACGAATATCAACAAGCTGAGCTTCACCTTTTTTGAGCAAAGCAACCAGCTCTTTACTGTCAATTTTCATATCCTTGCGTTCCTGATAGGTAAATCCGGTCAGGTAGTCATCAAGGGTATCGGCGGAAATAATGGTTGCTGATCCGAGAAGCAGGATCAAATTGAAAAAAACAAGAGCGACAGAAAATCTTCTTTTCATATTTGGTTTTATCGAAAGTTTGAAGGTTTCTTAAAAAAACGGCTAAATAATCATATTGAATAAGAAACCGGTGAGCAGGATGCCGCCCCCCACTACTGCGATAAACACCCCTATAAGCTTAGGCTTCAGTACCTTGCGAAGGATCACCATTTCCGGCAGGGACAGGGCGATAACACTCATCATAAAGGCCAGTACCGTTCCGAGAGCAGCCCCTTTACCGAGCAGGGCTTCAACGATCGGTACAATACCCGCTGCATTGGAATACATCGGGATACCAACCAAGACCGCTCCAGGCACCGACCACCAGGCATCTTTCCCCATAACAGCGGCCATAAAGTCTTCAGGCACATAACCGTGGATGGCCGCGCCTACCCCGATACCGGCGATAACATAGGGCCAGACCTTACCGACAATATCCCGCACCGCTTCTTTACCCTGCTCAATGCGATCTGTCCAGGTAAGCTGAGTATCCATGTCCAGCTGTTCTCCAGCCCGTATTTCCCGTACCCAGTCTTCAATAGAGGATTCCATGTTAAAACGACCGATAATCCAGCCAGAAACAATGGCTACAGCAAGACCTGTCACCAGATAAAGACCGGCAATCTTCCACCCCAAGAGACCGTAAAGAAGAACCAGCGCGACCTCATTGACCATAGGAGCGGCGATGAGAAAAGACAGGGTGACGCCCAAGGGTACGCCTGCCTGGACAAAGCCGATAAAAAGCGGCACTGCGGAGCAGGAACAAAAGGGTGTAACAATCCCCAGACTTGCCGCCATGATATTACCGGTTACTTCTCTTTTTCCGGCAAGTAGGCTGCGAGTTTTTTCCGGGGTGAAAAAACTGCGCACTATTCCGACCGCAAAGACAATCAGGAGCAGAAGCATCATAACCTTGGGGCTGTCATAGACGAAAAACTGCACCGCCTCGCCAAAATGACTGCCCGGAGCAAGGCCCAGCAGGCTATAGGCAAACCAATGGGAAAACGGCAGAAGTTGCTTGTACAGGACAAACCAGAGGGCGATCCCGAAGATGCCCCATGCGACCCGTTTCATCTTCTGGTCTTTTTGCTCGTTGTGCTCATTGTGTTCATTTTGCTTTTCCTCATCAGTTATCTGATGAAGTTCAGCATCAGCTCCACAGCAGCCTGTCGGTTTAATGGGTTCCATGTTGTCTTCCCGGCGTTATCTTTCTATGCAATCCAAGATAAAATTTCTTTTTTAGAGGGAACTTTACCCACACATTTCACCTGACCGTCAACAATGACTGCTGGCGTGGACAGCACCCCCAATTTCGCCATCTCTGCAAAATCAGATATTTTTTCAATCTCAACCTCAAGCCCGGCCTCGGCAACAGCTTCTCGTACTGTTTCAGCAGCCTGCTCGCATTTTTTACAACCGGGTCCGCAAATCTTAATGTTCATTCTGTTCTCCTTTGAATTTAGGCGGCGCAAATTCGTTCCCGATCAACTTGGGGCAATCTGGCCAAAATTTCTTGAATTTGACGATCATCGTCCAGCCAGCCCGCAAGATTGTTCAGCATGGTTTCGGCATAGACTGATTCCTCCCCTGCGGCAAGCCGGTAGTTCACCCAGGAACCTTCCCGGCTTGATGCAACCAAGCCAGCATCTTCAAGATTTTTCAGATGCTTGGACACTGTCGGCTGCGCCAGACCGAGCAACGCGGTCATCTCGCAGACACAAAGTTCTTTTTGCCTCAGAAGTTTGATGATTTTTACCCTGTTCGGATCGGACAACGCCTTCATTATACGTATAAACGTTTTCATATACCTCCATGTCAAATAGATAGATGCGAATATGACTATATTGCTCAATCACTTCTTTTGTCAAGGGTTGATTTTGGCTCCTGTTGAATTTTGGTGTTGAGATACGGAAAGAGGAGGACAGGACATCACAACATGAAAACACATACCGAGCTTATGACTTCAGGGAATCTGGATGCATTCAGCTGAAAGGTGCCGGAAATGTTTGTCCAAGGTGAGAATCGGCATGTTGTTGGCGATAGCAACCGAGGCTATCAGTACATCTGTGAGAGGAATTGTCAGGCCTTTTTTTCGCAGTGTATGCAATGTATTGCCTGTCGCGATCCAATCTTTCTGACTGATTTCCAGAACAGGTATTGTTGCAAAAACAGAATGCAGCTGTGTTGCTTCTCGTTTACTGCGAACACCATGCAGAAGTTCGGCCATAACAGGACCTGTTAAATACGCCCGGTCAAGGCGGATCAGGTCAGCGACCAGGTCTCCGGCGGCTCCGTCAGTATTCCGGAAAAAATCAATCCAGGCAGAAGTGTCAATCAATACGTTCACTATTGTACTCCTCAGATTCCGTCATTTCCTGTTGGCGTAGCTTTTGCCAATCATCATTGATGTTCAGTTTCCCCCGCATATTGAGCACCTTTTCTTTCCGCTTCATGCGTAAATATTCTGTCAGGGCTGTTCTGACGGCCTCTGTTTTGGTCTTTGCTCTGGTTATGCTCATGAGATCCTGAAACAGAAAGTCATCAATGTTCAAAGTTGTTCGCATATTATTACCTCTTTATTGTATGCTGAGTAAATCATACTTTCATGGTACGGGTAAGATGATTTGTTGTCAATAGGATTGGCATAAATTATTTCTCTTGACTCGGCGTTCGTAATAACGTACGTTTTGTATGGATACTCCGAAAAAATATTTACGAGGTGAATTATGCCGACGTTAACTGCTACTCAGGCACGTTCGAAACTCTATCGCCTGATAGATGATACTGCCGCTTCACATCAACCTGTCACAATTACCGGAAAAAGAGGAAATGCTGTGCTGATTTCCGAAGAAGACTGGATAGCTATACAAGAAACGCTTTACCTGATGTCCGTTCCAGGTATGAGGAAGTCGATCAAGGAAGGGCTGGCCGTTCCTCTCAGCGAGTGTGAAGAGGACATTGAATGGTGATATGGAAAATTTTCTATACGAAGCAGGCATTGAAAGATGCCAAAAAACTTTCTTCCTCTGGATTGCGGAAAAAAGCTGAAAAGCTGCTGGACGTTCTCCGGGACAACCCTTATCAGACACCTCCCCCGTTTGAGAAGCTCGTAGGTGATTTATCCGGTGCATACTCCCGACGAATAAATATTCAGCGTCGGATAGTCTATCAGATTATTGACAGTGAAAAGACCGTCAAGGTTATCCGTTTGTGGACTCATTACGAATGAGAGGGTTGATCTGCAGCCCTCTCCGGCCCACCTTGGGAGAAGAACAAATTGTATTATTACGAAAAACATTAAAGACCTAAAGTAGGTAGTGTAAAAATGAAGTAGAATTAAAGAGACAAAAATGCGCGAAAGAGTTATGATCTCATCACAACTTTAATACAGGAAAGAAAGAGTGGCTAAACCGAAAATAGATTCAGGACTCGAAACACTTTTGCAGCTTGACGGAGAAGTGTTTCCTATGGACAACGGATATTGGGTGAAATTTAAAGCTCACTCTACCGCAGTAAATGTGCATATTCCTCATGGAATCAGATACTCTCTCACTTTGCACGATAGGTACAATAGAAGAATTGTCGGGTACGACAACGCTCACGGTATAAAGCCGCCGAAGAAGAAGAAATTTTCCGGGGTTAGGAAAACTTGGGATCACAGGCATCAGGAATCTGTAGTGAGGCCCTATGAATTTGAAAGCGCGTATCAGCTTCTGGAAGATTTTTGGAACGATGTGAACGCCGTTATAGATTAGCGAGGTAATGACATGGCAATCAGAGTTATGAATATAGGAATTATATCAAAAGAAAATTATATCAAGAGAACCTTAGCGATAGCAAAGGGTGCTTACAAGCCGAGAAAAGATGAACCCAAGGTGTGGTTTGAATCCACAAAATCAATGTCTCAGGTTTTGAGTGCTGAGAATCAGGAGTTATTACGGGTTATCATCGCAAATAAGCCTCGCTCTATTACTGAACTTGAAGGGATAACAAGCAGAAAGAAATCAAACCTTTCCCGTACACTCAAAACATTGGAGAAATATGGAATTGTTGAATTAAAAAAAATAAAAGGCAAGATAATTCCTCAGGTCAAAGCTACAGATTTCAGAGTTGAATTCGGCCTTAATTACAGCTTTCCTTCTCCCTGAGAGGTTACAGGATTGGAAACAGGGCAGGAGAGAGAGCCTAAAGGCCCCTGCCGGATCTCTGTTCAGGATATCGCAACATTTTAGAGGGGTCTGACCCCTATTTTCCTAACCATTGATGAGAAAAGTTTTATGAATAAAAAAGAAGATCTTGAAATTGATATAGATGGTTGTATTTTTAAATCTCCAATATTACATCTGCATGAAGAAATTCGTCGTTCTCCTTACCAAGTAGCACCTGAGCACATTGATCAACTTCGTGAAATTGGCATTCTTGATCTTAATTTTATTGATATAAATGAATTTAGATTATCTGTAGATACAAAGTTAAAAGCTATTACTACAACCATTCCCACGCTTGAATATATATGGTCTGCTACATATTTATATTATACGTATTATCATGAATATATCGCCTTTGTTAGCAGAAAAGAAGGAAAATATTTTGATACGAGCAAGAATCAAAAATGCCGCACTGCTTTTGATTTAGAAAAATGGGCAAAGGATAATATAAAAGAAAGAAGAAGTTGGCCGACCTCTTATCCTTCTCCCGTTGTTCGTCCTGTCAAGCTGTCTATAAATGTCGAACAAAGCAAAGATGCTAGTGAACAAAGAATGCTTATTCTAAATGTAAATGAGGCATTTCTTTATGCAATAAGATGGATGTTTCATCATGAAATAGCTCATATTTCTTTGAATCATACCAATTTGGCTTTAGAAAATTCTATAACAGAAGAAAAAGACGCTGACAAACGTGCTACTCTAATGATATTAGAGGGAAAAAAATATCAGCAAGTTTCTGATTCTACTTTTGGTATTGCAATAGCGTTATTATGTTTACAGGCAAATGAAACTGATTGCTTTCAGGGTCTTACATTCAATACTCACCCAAGGACATTTGAACGGCTCTATGATTGTTTGTCATACGGTAGCAACTTAGGTGAAAATGATAAAATTTATTTATTCTGTATTCATATTATACGGATGCAACTGCAATATTATTACAAAAAGGATGTATCATTATGTAAAGAGGAGACACTTGAATCGATGTTTTGTGACTGTTTATTGCAATTCAAAAATATTGTTTCAATGTCGCATAATGATATGCGATGAGATGAATCGGGGTCTGCCCCCTATTAATTTTAATTTTGTCAGGTGAGGGATTATGAGTTCGAAATTAATTTTAACTAGAGATAAAGCATTTTCTGATTTTGCCAGAAAATACAAAGTTGTTCTTGATGACAAAGAAATTGGTGAAATCAAAAATGGCGGAACATTTGAAAGTGTGATTCCATCTGGTCCACATAGTCTAAAGTTGACTGTCGATTGGTGTGGTTCAAAAGTATTAGAGTTTGATGCAGCACCAGACCAAGAAGTTAGAATAAATGGTTCATCGAATCTTCGAGGGTGGAGAATCCTCAAAGTCAAGAAAGTAATGTCCGAAACGCCCGATGAATGGATCAGGATCGCTCTCACCTAACAAGTCCATAAACGCTGACTCGCTGAAGCTCGCCGGTTATGCCAACGTTAGAATTACAAGCATAGGATTAGCATGATTGATATTTCAGAAATGGCTTTAAATATACTAAAAGAACATTCACAAGGACTCCACGTTGATAAGTTATCTTTGTGTATTCTTGACAAATATCAAAACCTACAAATAGATGCAGATAGTTTATCCTCTAAGTTATCTAACAAATTATCGACTGAATTTAAAAATAAGAAAGCAAAATCACGATTTACAAAAATAAAGAATCCAAATGGCAGCTATAAAAGAGGTATTTATAAAGCTCGTAAGTTTAGAGTAAATGAAGCCCAGTATGTTTCTATTCAAATACCTGAAGCTCCAAGTTCAAACTTTGTTGGATCTGCTGGTGAGCACGCTGTTCTAAGTGAACTTCTTTTTAGAGGTTATAATGCTGCGGTTATGACTGTTGATGAAGGTATTGATTTAGTTGCTAGTAAAAACAATCGATACTTTCATATTCAGGTAAAAACTTCTTCGGAATCAGTCAATGGTTTTAGCTTTAGTGTCAAAAAGCATATATTCGAAAATAATGATCAAGGTATTACTTTCTATGTCTTACTTTGTAGGCGTTTTATGAAGTCATATTTTCAGCATGATTATGTAATATTATCAAGTTCAGTTGTGGCTACTTTTATAAATACAGCCGCAATAAAAGAAACTGCATCAATATCTATGAGAGTTTCAATTGATGAAGGTAAATTCATGCTCAATAAAAAAGTAGATATTAGTAACTACGTAAATAATTTTGATTTGATAAAATAATTTTAACAATCAACAGTCAGGTACCGACAAAATAGGATAACCGGACAAAAAGGGGACAGAACTATTTTTCCGGCTGTAGCCCCTTAATTTATATTCAGTGAGTCTGTTTCCGATATCGCATAATGTTTTTAGGTGTAATAAGTTACCCCTACTTTCCAGCGGTCCCCTGCAAAAGTTGCCCTTAACAATTCATCGGCCTGAACTGGAAATGTCAAAGGTGTGACCCTCCCACCCATATAGCCAAACTAATGCGGCGGGCATGTCTACAAATGCCGCTGTTTCCCGTAAACAATCCCCAACTTCTTCATGCGGTTCTTCAGAGTGCTGGGATTGACCACCTTCCATTTCATTTTCCTCGGTCGGCTTAAACCCAGCACATCAGCAACACCCAGAAATCCGCCCCGCTTTCGGTTTCCAATCCCCTTCTTCATATCGGACAGAAACGCACCTTGACATCACCTGATAAAAATAGTTAGCTTACTAAGCAAAAGAAGACTTCCCACACAACGTCCACACACAACTACAATATTCTCTTGAAACTTGACCCTTATGAAAGTATAGGTTTTCATTGTAATCTCACAACGAAGACCTTTCTCAGCGCCTTGGGCGAAAAGCTCAAAGGCACTGACATCAGTCCGGGGCAATTCCTCGCTCTGGCCAACCTGACCGCTCTTGGCCCGCTTTCCCAGTCTGAGCTGGCTGACCGTCTTGCCATTACCGGCGCAACCACGGCCCGACTCATCGACCGGATGGAACGGGATGAGTGGGTGAGGCGAGAGCGCGACCCGGAAGATCAACGCGTTAACATGATCATTCCCACAGAAAAAGCCGCGAGAACCTGGGCAGAAATTTCTACTGCCGGTCGGGCAGTTCTTGATCAGGCCTACCAGGGCGTCAGCAAAGAAGAGCTGGAGACCGTGAAACATATCTTGCAGAAAATCCGCAATAACCTCGACAGATAACACACCTTTTCCGGAGGAACATCCGATGAATCGTATCAGAGAACGTATAGAAAACAAATTTGCCGCTGCAGCGAGTCTATTTTATCGGCATAACATCATCACCCTGCTTGTGCTGGCAATCTTTACTGGGGCACTCCTCTCGCAGCTGCCCAACCTTACCTTGGATACCTCCACCGAAGGTTTCCTGCATGATCAAGACCCTGACTTGCTGGCATATAATGATTTCCGAGACCAGTTCGGCAATACCGAGATGGTCATTGTGGCTGTCAAAAGCAAGGACATCTTTGCCCCGGAATTTCTTGAAAAATTAAAAAAACTGCACGTTGAACTGCGAGATCAGGTTCCCTATGTGGATGACATCAACAGCTTAATCAATGCCCGAAGTACCAGGGGTGACGGGGACCGGCTGATTGTCGAAGACCTGCTGGAAAATTGGCCGAAAACACCGGAAGAGCTGGCCGCAGTGAAGGGACGGGCCTTGGCGAATCCCCTGTATAAGAATATGCTCATTTCGGAGAAAGGAGACTTTACTGCCATTGTTCTCCAGACGCAGGCCTACTCCTCTCAGGGAGAAGAAGGGGTTGATGATGTATTGGCTGGCTTTACAGAGGATACAACGGAACAGAAGGAGCGAATTTATCTCACGGATGCGGAGACCAGCGAGGTTGTCCAGGCCGTGACCGGCATTGTTGATACCTACCGTGCCCCGGATTTTGAAATCTATGTTGCCGGAGGCCCGGTGGTCACCGACTTTCTCAAAAAAGCCATGATGAAGGACATGAGAAAGTTTATGCTCTTGGTCGGACTGACCATTGGTACCTTTCTCTTTCTTATGTTCCGGCGGGCTTCAGCTGTTTTCCTGCCTTTACTCGTGGTCGCTTTTTCGCTCCTCTCCACCTTGGCCCTGATGGCCATTCTTGGTACGGCGATCAAGCTCCCTACCCAGATTCTCCCCTCTTTCCTGATGGCTGTCGGAGTGGGTGACTCGGTTCATATCCTGGCGATTTTCTTTCATCGCTTCCGTAAAAATAAGGGCGATAAAGCTGAGGCCGTAGAGTATGCCATCGGGCATTCCGGGCTTGCTGTGCTCATGACCTCGCTGACCACGGCTGGTGGTTTGCTCTCCTTTTCCACTGCGGATGTGGCACCTATTGCCGATCTGGGTATTTATGCTGCTGCCGGGGTTATGCTGGCTCTGTTCTACACCCTTGTTCTCCTGCCTTCTCTTCTTGCTCTGATTCCTTTGAAAGAGCGGAAGGAAAAGACTGCTCAAAAAACCACTTTTCGGCTCGATAATATTTTATCCACAATCGGGCATGTTGCGACAGGAAATCCCAAGGCAATCCTGGTCATCACAGCCTGATTTTTATCGTGTCTATCGCCGGTATTACCCGGATCAAGTTTTCCCATGATGTTGTTCGCTGGTACAAACAAGACTCTCCCATTCGTATTGCCTCGGAAACCATTGACGAGGAAATGCGGGGCTCAATCGCCTTGGAGATTATCCTGGACACGGGTAAGGTTAACGGCCTGTATGACCCGGATCTCCTCCAACGAATAGACAACTCAATCGGATACGTAGAGCAGTTGCACAAAGGGAAGATATTTGCGGGCAAGGCCTGGAGCATAACCACCATCCTGAAGGAAATTCATCAGGCCCTGAACGAAAATCGACCGGAATTCTATGCGATTCCTGATAATCCCGATCTGATTCCCCAGGAGTTTCTCCTCTTTGAAAACAGCGGCTCTGATGACCTGGAAGATGTGACAGATAGCCAGTTTTCCAAGGCCCGGTTCACCATCAAGGTGCCGTTCCAGGATGCTGTGGCCTATACCGATTTCATTCAGACAGTGAACGAGCATTTTCAGCAGACGTTTCCTGAGCTGAAAATTACCACCACCGGTATGACGTCCATCATCTTTCAAACTATGGCCAGGGTTATCCGCAGTATGGCCAAGAGTTACGCCATTGCTCTTGTCGTCATCACCGCGCTGATGATCCTGCTGATCGGCAAGTTGCGGACTGGCCTGCTGAGCATGGTTCCCAACCTCTTTCCTATCTTTCTGACGCTCGGGATCATGGGGTGGTTCCAAGTGCCTCTGGACCTGTTCACCATGCTGGTGGGCAGTATCTCGATTGGTTTAGCTGTGGATGATACGATCCATTTTATGCATAACTTTCGCCGTTATTTTGAGCAAAGTGGTGATGCCAAGCAGGCCGTCATGGAAACCCTCCACAGTACAGGCCGGGCCATGCTGATTACCACCTGTGTTCTGTCCCTTGGTTTTTTCGTCTTTATGTTTGCCTCTATGAACAACCTAGTTAACTTTGGTTGGCTCACAGGATTTACCATTATTACTGCTCTACTGGCTGATTATTTCATTGCCCCGGCTTTGATGGTGCTGGTGAATCGGCCCAAGGGGCTTTCCAACATTTCTGCTTAAGGAGAATTTTTATGAGATATTTTATACTATCAACGTTGCTGTCCTGCTCTTTGCTGGCTGCTGCCAGCCCGGCGCTTACAAAGGATAATCTCAAGGACGACCCCAAGGCTCGTGCAATTATGGAAAAGGTCGAAGACCGAGAGGATGGCGATAATCAGGAAAACGATATGACGATGATCCTGATCGATAAGAACGATAGCGAGCGGGTCAGAAAGATCCATTCTTTTACCAAGGATTTTGGCGAGGACACCCATCGGATTATGTTTTTTGTCCATCCACCGGATATCAAGGACACGGGCTTTCTCACCTATGATTATGATGATGAGGCTAAGGACGATGACCAGTGGCTCTACCTGCCTGCTCTGCGCAAGACCAAGCGCATTGCCACGGACGATAAAAGCTCCAGCTTTATGGGGTCGGATCTGAACTATGCCGACATGACCTCCCGCGATCTGGAGGATTACGATTTTACCCTATTGAAGGAGCAGGAGGATAACGGTCACAAGGTCTGGTTGATCCAGGCCCTACCCCGCAGACCGGAGGTGATTGACGAGACCGGGTATGAGAAATCCATCGTCTTTATTCGGCAGGATAATTATTACGTGGTCAAGGCCGTGCATTGGGTGCGGGATGGTGGGTATCTCAAATATTTTGATGTGAAGAAACTGGAGCAAATTAACGGCATCTGGATTGCCACTGAAACCCATGTGACCAAGAAAAAAGGCAAGGCAGTTGAGCACAAGACTGTTCTGAAGTTAGACAATGTCGTGTTTAAGAAAGAGATGGATAAGGATATCTTTACGGTGCGGCGGTTGGAGAAGGGGTTGTAGGCAGGGCTGTTCAATTCCACCGACCCCCTATTTCCCCAGGCTGCACTATAGAATACCTTGGCCAAGGTATTTCCTATAGTGCAGCTCCTACAGAGGGCTGCGAGAGTAAGGCTTTAAATTCTCTATAAATATCATTTAACGAAGAGTTAGGCAGATGCTACGTCTTCCTCATCTCGTATATGAACTTTATTCAGAATTTCTTTGGGATACTGTTTTATGATTCTGCGAAGAGCAGCGTTGATCTGCTGGGTCGGGGCAGCAGTAATTTCTTTTTCTGTCCCATCGCTATATTCTGTCATAAAAAGTCGTTTATCCTGAAGATCAAAATTATGACTCCAGTCTACCACGATACGCTCTTTATCTTCCGTCACCGGTGGTTTATGCGGTTGTCCTTCGGTTGCCACCTGAACAGCATCACTGTCTGTTGCCTCAAGTACCCAAGCATCTCCGTTTTCGATACTGAAGAAAATAAAAACGCCAAGTTGATAAACTCGGGCTTTAAAATTGAAGGCATCTTGCTGTATTTTAGCTATTTCTCCCAATAAAGAGACCTTCATCTGCTGCATAGGAGAGGGGGCGTGTTTGGCTTGGTGCAGGGGTAAACAACAATATTTGTGTTTTTTCCCTGATCCGCAGGGGCATGACTGATTTCGCTGTATTTTCGCCATAGTTGCTCAGGGTAGATTGTCTTTGCCGCATTCCCGGTAAACCTCGCAGCCTTCTTCAAAGACTAGGGCACCGGGACATTTCGGGCATGGGCATGAAAAGGAAAATTCCTTCCGGGTGCCAGCCATAAACGATTTGAGCAGTTTACCCAATTGGGCGGGTAAGTCAAGCATATGTCCACTGGAGTGATCAAGTTGTAAAATGCACTCACGGAAGAATTTAGCTCCAGCTCTCCAGCATCTATTCAATAATCGCCCGGTCCCTCCCTCACTAGCATAGGTGATAAGCATCTTCCATCTATGTTTCCGAAGAAGGGTGTTGGGCATAGAAAGCAGAAAATGTGCAAGATGTTCAAGAGGCTGTTAGGAGCACTTGGAGTAGCCGCATTCCCGGCAGACTTCGCAGCCTTCTTCAAAGACTAAGGCACCAGGACATTCCGGGCATGAAGACGAAAACCCGTTCCGGGTTCCGGCCATAAACGATTTAAGGAGTTTACCCAATTGGGCGGGTAAGTCAAGCATATGTCCACTGGAGCGATCAAGTTGTTTGATAACCTCTTCCATGGGGATTTGGTAACGTAAGGCTAGAGA
This sequence comes from Candidatus Electrothrix aarhusensis, assembly GCA_004028505.1. Lineage (GTDB taxonomy): Bacteria > Desulfobacterota > Desulfobulbia > Desulfobulbales > Desulfobulbaceae > Electrothrix > Electrothrix aarhusensis. The sequence goes on along the minus strand of MTKO01000077.1, from coordinate 19,292 downwards.
GACCAGACGGCATGTGGTTGTCCACATGGTGGACTTGTCCTTCAGGTCAACCCGATTGTCGAAAGGAAATTTGGCAAAGACCTCCATCGGTGTCTCATTTTCACCAAAACAAACAATTATATAGATGGTATTTCCGTTGGCGTCTTTCAGGCGGTAGCGCTTCGCACTGAGAACATCGGGCAGTTCCTTTTTATGGAAAAGACCTTGGCTGGAAACAGTTGCTGTCTCTTTTTCATCAGAGCTGCCCGTATTGAGTACCTGGGAATCACGGGAACCGTCCCGATAGACCGTCAGTCCCTTGCAGCCCAATTCAAAACCGAGCATGTAGGAGAGTCGTACATCCTCTTTGCTGGCTGAGCCAGGCAGATTGATAGTCTTGCTGATGGAGGAGTCTACTCCATTGGTCTGCAAAGCTCCCTGCATTCGGATATGTTCCTCCGGGCTAATATCCTGGGCAGTGCGGAAGATATTCTGCCAATTCGCAGGAATTTCATCATGCCCGACAACGGTCCCGGTGCGGGCAACTTTCTTCAACAGTGCATCTGAGAAAAAACCCTCTTTACGGGCCACAGCCTCAAAATGCTTATTAACCATGAGGAATCGATCGCCGTCCATAACATTTTTTTCCATAACCACAGAAAAATACGGCTCACAACCGGAGGCGCAATCAGCAATCATAGACACGGTCCCCGTAGGTTGGATAGAGGTCAGGGCAGCGTTACGACGAGCTGGATAATCATTGAGCTTGGGGTCGTAGGCAGGAAAAGCACCTTTAATTTCAGCAAGCTCAATAGATGTTTCTTCAGCTTGCTCACGAATAAAGCGGGTCACCTCGACGGATGCCTTTCGGCCTTTTTCATCGCCATAAGGAAGTCCCAGCTGGATAAGCATGTCATGCATTCCCATAATACCAAGCCCTATTTTTCTGGTCTTTCGTGTCATATCAGCAATCTCCGGAATAGGAAAGCGATTACAGTCAATAACATTATCCAGAAAGCGAACAGCTGTTTTCACAGTTTTCCCAAGACGCTCAAAATCAACCTTGCCCTCGTTAACGTACTGTCCAAGATTGATGGAGCCGAGATTACAGGACTCATAGGGAAGCAAAAATTGTTCACCGCAAGGATTAGTTGCTTCAAATTCACCTAGTTGCGGTGTTGGGTTGCTTCGATTGGCCGCATCAAGGAACAACACTCCGGGTTCACCGTTATGCCAGGAAAGATCAATAATTTTATCAAAGACCTTGGCCGCATTTAAGGAGTCTACTACTTGGTTATCCGAAGGATCAATCAGGTCGTAATCGCTGTTCGTTTTAACCGCCGCCATAAAGGCATCGGTAATTGCCACAGAGAAATTAAAATTGGTGAATTTATTTTGATCTTCTTTTGCTGAGATAAAACCCATGATATCAGGGTGATCAACCCGCAAAACGCCCATGTTGGCCCCACGCCGTTTTCCGCCTTGTTTGATGGTCTCTGTGGCGGCGTCAAAAACCGCTGCAAAGCTGAGTGGTCCGGAAGCAACTCCTTGAGTGGAGCGCACAGCAGAATTTTTTGGGCGCAACCGGGAAAAGGAATAGCCGGTGCCGCCGCCCGTTTTATGCACCAAGGCACCGTTGCGGATAGAGGTGAAGATTCCATCCATAGAGTCGTCCACAGGGAGAACAAAACAGGCGGAGAGTTGACCGAGATCTGTTCCTGCATTCATAAGACAGGGAGAATTGGGCAGAAAATCGAGGCGGTGGATCATATCAAAAAATTTTTCCCGGATAGCCTCGTAATCTCCCAAGTCGCTATCAACTGTTGCGACAGCGTCCGCAACTCGCCGACAGAGTGAGTCCCAGTTTTCTAGCATATTGCCGTTCCCATCCTTAAGATAATAACGACGTGCCAAGACTGTTTCCGCAGTTTCTGTCAGAAGCTGCTGAGAGATATTGCTGCTCATATCTTTTCCCATTTATGTGTGTCCCTTGAGTGATAGTGGCTTTGATTATTTCAGCCGAGAATATTGTGGAATTTGCCAGAGAAGAATAGCCTTAGATCAAGCACTGACCTGAGCTTTATAGCACAACATGCAGGTGTTTATCAATCAGTTAATTCTATATGTTGTATTTTGAGCAAATGTGTATAAAAATGGTTGCTTGCAGTTATCGAGAAAGAATTTACTCTGCAAAAAGAGAGATGTGATTAAAAATCCTCTCTCTCACGCCCCCCATGCAGCTGCCTGTAAACAGATGCAGCTGTTTTCTTGCCTATCCCCTGCACTTCGGCGAGTTCGTCAACGGTCGCTTCCATGATCCGTTTATAGCTCCCCAGTTTTTTCAATAAGAGGGTCTTGCGTTTTTCTCCTATCCCTTCCAGATCATCAAGGCGTGAATGGAGCGTGGCCTTATTGCGTAGCTTACGGTGAAAAGTGATGCCGAAACGATGGGATTCATCGCGAACCCGCATCAAATAGAGCAAGGCCGGAGAATGTCCCGGTAAAAGGATGGGGTTTTTTCTTCCCGGTCGAAAGAGCTTTTCCCCTTCTTCCTGCTTTTCTTTGGCAATGGACACCAGTTCAATCCGGTTAAGCAGATCAAAGCGGGCCAGAATATTGACCGCAATATTGAGCTGCCCCTTACCACCATCCAGCAGCAGGATATCAGGCAGATTATCCTTTGCCAACCCGGTTTCCATCCGACGCTCCAGTACCTCATGCATCATGGCATAGTCATCCGACTCATCTTTCTGGCGAATTCGATAATGGCGAAAGCGCGATGCTTCTTTTTCTCCGCGCACAAAGCAGACCAAAGATCCCACAGGCTGTTTGCCTGCCAGATTGGATATATCAAGACACTCAATCGTATCGGGACGATTACGGAGCTTGAGGAATTTCTCCAAGGACCGTGCTAAAGTTTCCCAGGATTTTTCTTTTTTACTCTGCTCCGCAAAGATCTGTTGGGCATTATCCGATGCCATCTGCATAAGCTGCATGCGTTTACCCCGTTGGGGGACGTGCAGGTCCACCGCGCCTAGGCGCAGATCACAAAGTCGCTCCAGAACTAAATCCCCATCTTTAGGCATGACAGGCAAGAGGAGTTCGCGAGGCGGCTGTCGCTGCTCAGAGTAGTACTGAAAAATGGTTTCGCGCAGGATACGGTCATCCTCTCCGATGGGATCGCTGATAAAAAAGGTCTGAGCCCCGCTGACCATACCTGCCCGAACAAAGAGAAGAGCAATACCCACTGAGGCATTTTTGCGGGCAAGGCCGAAGATATCCTGATCCAGCTGATGCTCGGCAGCCACGGTCTGCCGTTCCAGCGTCTTGCCGAGTCCGTTGATCTGGTCGCGGTAAAGAGCAGCCTCTTCAAAAGCCAATTGTTCAGCAGCAGCTCGCATCTTTCCCTGCAAACGATCCACCACTTGCCTACTCTTTCCTTCCAGAATCAGAAGCACCTCATGGACCATAGACTGATATTCCTCTCGGCTTATCAAGTCGCAACAAGGGGCCAGACAGCGTTTCATCTGATAATTGAGGCAGGGACGTCCGCGTTTGGTCATGATTCTGCAACGACGCAGGGGAAACATGAAATACAAAAGATGCAAGGAGGCCCGCAGGCTGAGCTTGAGGTATAGGGACCGAAATAGCGATTACCGTCTCGGAGCCGCAGACGGGTAACGTGCAGGCGAGGCCAGTTGTCCTTGACCGTCATCTTGATCAGGGGATAATTCTTATCATCCCGGAGAATGACATTGTAGCGGGGCCGGTGTTTTTTAATCAACGATGCCTCAAGAATCAGGGCCTCTTTTTCCGTGGTGGTGAGGATGGTTTCCACTCGTTGCACATGGGAGAGCATCACAGCGGTTTTGGAATGAGCAGAGCCAGCATAATGGGCATATTGAGACAACCTCTTGCGCAGATCACGGGCCTTGCCCACATACAGCACCTCCCGTTTTCCCAGCATCTGATAGACGCCCGGACTGTGGCTCACTGTTTTTAGATATTCATCCAACAGAGGCCGATACGATGGTGAGGAGGAATTATGCATGATAATTTTGGGTTGTAGTGCGGTGCTCTTGCGGATTTGATCCAATGACTACTTCTTCAAAAAGAATAGCAATTCGCAGCTTTCCTGTCATCAACTATGGCTTGAGATTTCTGGTAAAAAAAAAGTCTCTATGGTAACCTGTGTATCTCGGCGCAATAAAGAAAAAACAGCCTGGAAAACCTGCGCATCTCTGCTCCCCCTCTGTTTAGAAATTCCTCCAGCCTGACAGCCTGAGACAAGCAATCCCTGCCGACCTGTTTCTGGAAAGAATATTTCCTGAAAATTAAGATGATGAGGTCTCATTATGCTGAAGCTCCCACAGTACCAAGTCATACAACAAATCTATGAAAGCTCTCATTCAATCATTTACCGTGGCACAAGAAAACAGGATAACCAGCCTGTTATTTTGAAAATGCTCAAGGAAGAGTATGCCTCGCCAGAAGAACTTTCTCGCCGCAAGCAGGAATATGAAATTATAACAGGTTTATCTCACCCTAGAATTATTAAAGCCTACGGTATTGAACCGTATCAAAACACCATTATTATGATCCTGGAGGATTTTGGTGGCGAATCCTTACAAAGGATCATGGAAAAGCAACAGATCACTGTAGAGGATTTTTTCCCCCTTGCTCTCCAACTTACAGACAGCTTGGCATATATCCATGCGACAGACATTATCCATAAGGATATCACACCTGATAATATCCTCGTGCATCAGGACTCGAATCAATTGAAAATTACTGACTTCTGCGCAGCAAGCCGCCTCCTATACGAAACTCCTTCCTTACAATCCCCTGGACGATTACAGGGGACATTGGCCTATTTATCTCCTGAGCAAACCGGTCGAATTAATCGGAGGGTAGATTGTCGAACAGATTTATACTCAATGGGGGTCACTTTTTATGCATTACTGGCCGGACGCCTGCCCTTTCAATCGCTTGATCCACTGGAATTGGTTCATGCTCATATAGCGAAAATACCGACTCCTCTTTATGAGGTCTCCCCTGATATTCCAAGGATACTCTCGGACATTATCATGAAGCTGCTCAAAAAAAACGCTGAGGAGAGATATCAATCCGCTTTCGGGGTCAAAGCGGATTTGGAAAGATGCCATAACGATCTCTTGAAATTGCAAAGTGAGCCAACTTTTTCCTTTCCTTTGGCCGAGGACGATAGGTCCGGGAAATTTCAAATCCCCCAGAAGCTTTATGGGCGCAAAAGAGAGATCAATACCTTGCTCCAAGCTTTCGAACGTGTTTGCCAGGGCCAGGCCGAACTCATGGTCGTGACGGGGTATTCCGGAGTCGGAAAAACAGCTCTTATCAGTGAAGTCCACAAGCCAATGATCTCCAAACACGGTTATTTTTTGGTAGGTAAATTTGATCAATTCCAAACTGATACCCCATATAATGGGATTGCAACGGCATGTGATACGTTTTGCCGTTACCTCTTGATGGAAAATGAAGACGTTCTGGCAGAGTGGCGGGAAAGGATTCGCGCTGCGTTAGGAAATCATGCTCAGATACTTATTGACATTATACCAAGATTGGAGCTGATTATCGGGCCGCAACTGATTGTACCAAAAGTAGAGGCAACTGAAGCGAAAAATCGCTTCACCTTGTTTTTTCTCAAATTTATTGAATCGATCTGCGATAAAGAACATCCCATTGTTTTATTCATTGATGACCTACAATGGGCTGACTTGGATTCACTCCTTCTTCTGGAGAAGATAATTACGGAAAGCAAGGTTAAGTACTTTTTTATTATAGGATCGTACAGGGATAACGAAGTCGATAAACAACATCCCCTCATGGGGCTCTTAAAGAAGCTGAAAAAATCTCCTGCAATAATTCATATCGTTGAACTGCATAACTTATTCCCAAAGGATATCGAGCAACTTTTGCAGGACAGTTTAAGGGGGGGAGCGGGTGTAGAGGATGAAGGAGAAAGAATTGCTCATCTCTCCAAGGTAATTTATCAAAAAACACAGGGCAATGCCTTTTTTACCCATCAATTTTTGCAGATACTGAGAGAAAAGAACTTATTGAATTTCAACTTTAAACAGCGTCGATGGCAATGGGATATCAAGCAAATAGCAGCCCAAAATATCACCGATAACGCTGTCGCCCTGCTGGCTGATAAAATTAACAGCCTTCCCCCTAAATCCAGTAAACTTTTGCAATTGGCTGCCTGCATTGGTAACATCTTTGATTTTAAAACTCTTTCAAAATGTTACAACAGTTTTGATGCTGAAGCATTCTCTGTCTTATGGAGTGCCATTAAGGAGGGACTGGTTCAACCTCTTAATGAAAATTATAAACATCTTGATCTGGTAGAAAACGCCTTATTTAAGTTTTCTCATGATAGAATTCGACAGGCTGCTTACGGACTTCTTCCTGATGATCAAAAAAATCCGTCCATTTGCAGATTGGTCGCTTCCTTTTAAAGGACACGCCATCCTCTCTTTTTTCTGACAAAATATTTGATATATGCTGGCATTTCAACCAAAGTCTCGACATAATCAATACTCCTGAAGAGGCAATTGAAATTGCCTGCCTCAATTTGCAGGCCGGGCAGAAAGCAAAATCAGCAATGGCAGATCAAGTTGCGATTAAATATTTGGAATTTGCCAGAGCATGTTTACCAATAGACCATTGGCAAAGAGAATACGACTTATCTCTTGAAATTTATAAAGAAATGATAGAGACGCTTTTCCTGACAGGTCATTTTGAGCAGGTCGAAAAAAGAGCCGAGGTTCTTTTGCAAGAGACTGTAACGATTTTGGATAAAATCAAGATATTTGAAATTCTTATCCAACTTTACATGGTCAAGAATCAGATGGGCAAGGCTCTGGATACCGCGTTGCAGGTATTGGACATGCTGGGAGTCAGCTTGGACCCATATCCTCCTGAAGAATTTTCTGTCGAAAAACTCTCTACGTTGGGCAAGATGACCGCACCTCATCACCTTGCAGCCATGCGCATTTTAAACTTTGCTATTTCTCCATCGTATACAGTAGCACCTGAACTGTATCCCCGTCTTGTCTTTACAATGGTCAGGCTGTCAGCCGAATACGGAAATTCTGCCTTTCTGCATTTGGCTATACGAATTTTGCCTTACTCCTCTGTTGTGTATTCGGGGATATAGAAACAGGCTATCAAACAGGACAGGCAGGTCTTCGGCTGCTGACGCAATTTCCTTCTGAAGCATTAAAGGCAAAGGTGTTTGCCTCATATTACGTAACAGTGCATCATTGGAAAAGGCATGCTCAAGAGAGTATCGCCCCCTTGATGGAAGGGTGTCGATATGGTCTGGAGGCCGGTGATTTGGAGTTTGCAGGGGTTACGCTTATGCATTGCGGGAGTTACATGTTTTGGCTAGGACATCCACTTGCAGCCGTTGCTCAACAGCATGAAAAATTCAACAGATTGATGCAGCGTTTTAATCTGGAATATCAAATTATCTACCTCCAGATTTGGCAACAGACAGTTTTCAATCTCCAGGGAAAGAATACAATGCCGTATAGGTTGCAAGGCGAGGTCTTTGATGAAGACGAGATACTTCCTGCGTTGCTGAAAAAAAACTATGGGATGGCCGTCTTTGCTGTTTATCTTGCCAAGATGATGCTTTGCTATCTGTTTAAGGAAGTTGACCTGTCCTTGGACAATGCCATATTAGCTGAAGAATATGAGCAGGCAAATACCGGAGTGCTGGTCGTTCCCATCTATCAATTCTATTATTCACTGGTCCTGCTGGCTACCCTGCCAGATGTCTCTCAAGATGAACAAGACAACATCCTCCGCAAAATAGAGGATCACCAGAAACAAATGAAGGTCTGGGCTGTACATGCACCGGATAATTATCAACATCGTTATGCACTGGTGGAGGCAGAAAAAGCACGATTCCTCGGCAAACCTGAAGCCGGAGAGTGGTATGAGCAGGCCATTACCCTGGCTGAAAAAAATAAATATCGAGCAGAAGAGGCCTTGTCTTACGAATTGGCCGGTGAATATTACTCGGAACGAGGGCTGAAGAAAATTGCCCAGACATTTTTTAAAGAAGCATATGCTGCCTATGCTCAGTGGGGAGCGACGGCTAAGGTACTGCATTTGGAAAAAAATCATCCCGAACTATCAGCCAATGAGCTCCACAAAAAGCTCAATTTGGCAACAACCACGCTGGGCCCCAATGTAAGTGTAAGTGCTGTGCATTCTCCGGTACAACTGGACCTGACCAGCGTGATAAAGGCCTCTCAGACGCTCTCTAAAGAAATTGTGCTCAGCAAGTTGCTGGCAAATATGATGCGCATTGTCATTGAAAACGCAGGGGCACAAAAAGGGATCTTGCTGTTGCCTCGGAAAAATCAATGGTTTATTGAAACAGAAGGATCTGACGAGAATGATGAGATAATGGTTCTACGCTCCCTTGCCCTTGAAAAATATGCGGATATTCCAAGCTCTCTTATTCATTATATTGCCCGTACTCAGGAAAATGTGGTGCTGTCCGATGCAGCGCAAGAAGGAAATTTCAGCCAGGACAGATATATTATCAGGGAACAATGTAAATCGATACTTTGTATGCCGCTGATTAATCAAGGAGAACTTATTGGTATCATATATCTGGAAAATAACGTAACAACAGGAGCTTTTAATCAGCAACGGCTGGAGGTTTTGATCCTTTTTTCATCGCAACTTGCTATTTCAATTAAAAACTCTCTCTTATATAATCAACTGGAAGTAAAAGTCGCGGAACGAACCCATGCATTGCAGCAGGAGATAGCAGAACGTAAGCGTGCTGAAGAGAAGGCAACAGCTGCCAGTAAGGCAAAGAGCGATTTTCTCTCTAATATGAGCCATGAGTTTCGAACACCGCTCAACGTTATCTTAGGCTTTGTTCAGATTCTGGAGCGGGATCAAACCATTAGTGGGGAATCGCAGAAAGAAATCTCTATAATCCGTCGCAACGCGCAGCATATCCTCGTCCTTATTAATGAGGTATTGGACCTTGCCAAGATTGAATCTGGACAGACGAGCTTGGAGCAAACAAGTTTTTATCTGGATAATTTTCTCGAATCTCTCAAAGAGACATTTCATCAGCAGGTTGTCGACAAAGGATTATTTTTTACAATAATAAAAGATGAAAACCTGCTTCGTTCTATCAAGACGGATGAGGGGAAATTGCGCCAGATTCTCATTAATCTGGTTGGCAATGCCTTTAAATTTACGAGGACAGGTGGCATTTCGTTACGAGTGCGATCCGAACCCGAGACAGGGAATATCCAGATGCTTTATTGTGAAGTTGAAGACACAGGCATAGGTATTGATCCAGAGCACCAGAAAAAGATTTTTTCCCCCTTTGTCCAGTCTTCAGCAAGTGTCGATCAAAGCGTCGGTACCGGCTTAGGACTGTCCATCACTCGGCAATTCATCAAGTTGATGGGTGGGGATATTGAAGTGACCAGTACCCCTGGTATCGGTTCGACTTTTCGTTTCAAGGTTGCTGTTGAAAAATCTGAGCATGCTGCAATAAAAAGGAGCTCGCGTTCTCCGCGAGTTACAGGCCTTGCTCCTGGTCAAAAAACATTTCGCCTTCTTATTGTTGAAGATGTCGTTGAAAACCGGGTAATCCTGATTAAATTATTGAACGGTATCGGCTTCAAAGTACAAGAGGCCTCTAACGGAGCCCAGGGGGTTGAAATATGCCAAGCTTGGCAGCCTGACCTTGTCTGGATGGATATACGTATGCCGGTTATGGACGGTTACGAGGCAACAAAAGAGATAAGAAAAACAACGGCAGGTAAGGACGTCATTATTATTGCCCTTACTGCACAGACATTTGGGAATGAACGAGAAAAAGCCCTGAGTGCAGGTTGTAATGATTTTATCAGTAAGCCATATATAGAAGAAAAGCTCTTTGCAATCATGAAAAAGCATTTGGGCGTTCAGTTTATTTATCAGGATGAAGATAAAGAGGATAAAGATAAGGAAAATAATGATGCAGGTGAACAAACTGCTGGTGCTCTTGATCCCAAGAATATTGGCGAGCTGCCCGAGGATATCAGAAGTGCATTACTTGAAGCAACAGTCCAATTAGACCAGGAACGCTTTTTTACCATTCTGGAAAAACTGCCCTCCCGTCATGGGAAAACAGCTACTGCTTTACGAGTCTTGGTGGAAAATTATCAATTTGAGGAAGTTGAAAATATTCTTGGGAGAAAAAAATGACAAAGACAGAGAACCAGATTCAAGAAGATATTCTGATTGTCGATGATTCCCCGGAAAACCTGAAACTCCTGGCCAAAATACTCACTGAAAATAATTTTCAGATCAGAGGATCGAACAGCGGTCGTTATGCGCTGAAATCCATTGAAAAGAAAATCCCTGATCTTATTCTCCTTGATATTAAAATGCCGGAAATGGACGGCTATGAGGTATGCAGCCACCTCAAGGAACATACTTCAGCTGCTGATATTCCGGTCATCTTTATCAGCGGATTAAAGGACAGTGAAAGCAAGATCAAGGGGTTTGAGGCTGGTGGGGTTGACTATATCACCAAACCTTTTCAGGCACAGGAGATACTGGCCAGAGTTCGGACGCATTTATCTATGAGCCGTATGAAGCACCATCTGGAGGAGATCGTCCAGGAACGGACAGCGGAGCTTCAAGAGGTCACAGAACAAATCAAGGCCGCTCTTAACGAGAAAGAAGTGCTGTTGAAAGAAATTCATCATCGGGTGAAAAATAATATGGCGATGATGTCCTCTTTTCTCCAGTTTCAAATCCAGCAGGTGACAGATCCCGATGCCTTACAGCGCTTTATTGACACGCGAAGCCGGATCTACACGATGGCCTTGGTCCATGAAAAACTCTACCACACAGAAGATCTCAAAAATATAAATTTCAAGGAATTTATTCAGGATCTTGCAGAATCATTGATATTTTCTTATACGACCTTTCCTCATCTGATCTCCCTGAACACAGACATCGCAGATGTTTCACTGAATCTTGATCGAGCAATTCCCTGCGGGTTAATTATTAACGAGCTTGTATCCAATGCCTTAAAACATGCCTTCCCTGAGAACAGGAAGGGAACAATTACGATTGGTTTTACTATCGATCCAGAAGGGAGGTACGTCCTCACTGTCAGTGATGATGGGGTGGGTTTGCCCGAGCAAATGGATATCGAACAAACAGAGTCCATCGGCTTAAAACTCGTGCCACTTTTATCAGGCCAACTTGATGGAGAATTTGCAAGAGAAGACAAGCTGGATCCTTCTGAAGGAGGAACAACCTTCAGGATCGTCTTTCCTTAAAACGAGTATCCTCCTCCATGTAGTAGACCAAAATAACTACTGAATCGAAAAATAATATGCCGACTCGCGTCCATTTCCGTAGCTGACCAAATATGAAATCCCTGCCTGTCTTCATCTATTTTCTCCACAACAGAACGACCAAAAGAAACTTTTTTGTTCTGTCGAAGTTTATCGGCTTTCTCGTTGTCCTTGTTTCTTTGTACAGCCTACTTTTTCATCTCCTGATGTTGCATGAGGGCAGGGAGTACAGCTGGATAACCGGCTTCTACTGGTCATTGACCGTCATGTCCACCCTTGGCTTTGGTGATATCACCTTTCAGACGGATCTTGGGCTGTTGTTTACCCTGATTGTTCTCCTGTCCGGTGTGGTCTTTCTCTTGATTCTCCTCCCCTTTACCTTTGTCCAATTTTTTTATCAGCCTTGGCTGGAAGCGCAGCAAAGAGCCCGCACGCCTAAAGAGTTACCAGAGCAAACAGCAGGCCATATTGTTTTCACCTCTCTTGATCCGGTGACCATTATTCTGATCAAAAAACTGCAACGCTATGGCTATCAGTATGCCTTGGTGGAACCTGATGTACACAGGGCTCAGGAATTGCACGAGGCCGGGTATGCCGTGGTGGTGGGAGAGTATGATGACCCAGACACCTATAGACGATTGCGCCTCCCTCAAGCCCGCTTAGTTATCGCCACCAATGATGACCTCACCAACACCTCCATCGGATTCACTGTTCGAGAAGTAACGGATCAGGTTCCCATTATTACAGATGCCGATACTATCCACTCTGTGGATATTCTTGAATTCTCAGGAAACACCAAGGTCTTTCAATTCACGAGGATGCTGGGGCAAGGACTTGCAAGCCGGACCAACGCGGTCAGCTTGGGAGCGGGTATATTGGGTAATTTTAACGGGTTACTGGTGGCAGAGTTTCCTGCTGTGGGAACGGCCTTTGAAGGGAAGACCATGTGCCAAACCGGGATTACAGAAAAAACAGGGGTACGGATTGTTGGGCTCTGGCAGCGGGGGAAATTTATTGATCCTCAGCCAGAGACCCTGATTACAGCGGCTATGGTCCTTATGTTGGCGGGCTCAAAAGAACAGTTTGAGCGATATGATACCTTATTTCAGCTTGATTCTTCACTGCAAACAGATGAGGTGCCGGTCTTGATTCTGGGCGGCGGTCGGGTAGGCAAGGCCGCCGCAGATACCTTGGAAGAACACGGCCTGCGTTCAATCATCGTGGAAAAGGACAAGGAGATAGTTGAGCAGATTATGCGTCAAGGGGGCAAGGAATGCCTGTTGGGCGATGCTGCTGATATTGACGTACTCCGCAGAGCAGGGATTGAAGAGGCCAGAACCGTACTCATTACGACCCGGAATGATGCTGTGAATATCTATCTTGCCTTTTATTGCCGCAAGCTCCGCCCCAAGGTAGAAATCATCAGCAGGGCACTTGAAGCTCGTGCGGTTTCCAGACTGTACAGGGCCGGAGCTGATCTGGTTATGTCAGCGGCCTCGCTGGGAGCGAATACTGTTCTTCAATATCTTCGGCCCAATGAATTTTCCATGTTTACAGAAGGGGTCAGTATTTCCAGCAGGATTGTTCCCTTGACTTTGGTTGGAAAAACCCTTGTTCAGGCCGGGTTGGATAAGCATCAGGTTGATAATCAGGGCGATAATCGAGGTTATACCGTACTTGCTGTCCAAAGAGAGCAAGAGCAGATAATCATGCCTGGGCCGGAAACAGAACTTTGCCGCAATGACCGAATTGTCCTGATTGGGACAGATGAAGAAGAACAGAGTTTTTGGGATGTTGCGATGATGGAGTGAACTTTCCGTAGGGGCAAATCCCTGTGTTTGCCCGGAAGGCGGCGGTTCAGGTCAGGCACGGGGGCCTGACCCTACGATTCTGTGCCTGAAAAGAAGATCTTATTTTCAGGCACAGAATTTCTCCTATAATACAGTTAGACCATCCTCTCCTGAGACCAGTCATTATGCTCAAATTCAGCATGATCCGGTTTTTTTGGTCGTATTTCTTCCATGCGTTGATTAAGCCAGGTCATCACATTGTCAAACTCAGAGCTCAGCTCCTGCATGGCCTTGCCCCGATGACTGACTGCACTCTTTTCTTCCATGCCCACCTCTGCAAAGGTCTTGCCGAAATCCTCATAATAGAAGACCGGGTCATAACCGAATCCAGAATCACCTTGCCGTTCTTCTGTGATTTTTCCCTCACAGCTGCTTTCCCAGGTCAGGGCAGGGCCTCCCGGCGTTGCTAAAGAGAGAACGCATTGAAAACGGGCCGTACGGTCTGTTTTTCCCTTCATCTCCTGAAGCAGTTTTTCGCAATTATCCCAATCAGTGGCATTCTCACCGCTATAGCGGGCAGAATAAACGCCAGGTGCCCCGTCAAGGGCATCGACCACTAGGCCGGAATCATCGGCAAGCGCTGGTACGCCGAGGACTCGTGCGTAATGAAGGGCCTTTTTATAGGCATTATCATCAAAGGTCGCGCCATCTTCAATCGCCTCTGGCAAGGGGCCGTAATCCTTCAAGCATTTCACCTCAATTGGAAAATCCTTTATCAATGCTTGAAATTCTTTGACCTTATTTTGGTTATTGGTGGCAAGAACAATGATGTTGTTCATCGGTTTATCTCCATAAAAAGGGATCAGGGAGTGTTTTTTGCAGTTTTGGGTCGCTGCCGAAGGACTCTCTGATCTCCTCGAAAATGTTTCAGAAGTTAGCGTATATCAAGTTGATCGTACATACAAAATTCATGAAGGCATGATAATCATGATCCTCTGATTCTGTCAAGGGGTTCAACAAAAAATACCTTACCCTTGGTGCTGTAGGGGTGGAACCTGCGTGTTCACCTTTTTATACGGGACAGATTCGGTCTGCCCCTTGTATTTGAGGACACCGGCGTGACAGGCCGGTATATACGACTTATCTAGCTGTTTATATTCGCATCGCACTATTTTAAAAGGCTCTATTTGCACCACTTGCACAAAACACCCCCTTTTAAGGCCCTCCAATCCCGCTTTTCGGTGATTTTGCCCATTTTGACCGCCCAAAGGGCCGTCGTCCAGAAGTGAATAAAAAAAGGGTCGCCAGCTTATGCTAGCGACCCTTTTTTTGTCAATCTGCCGGGTACGTGCGCAGTGCGTGACCCGGTTTTTTCTTGTTTTGAATTAATGATGATGAATCCACTCGCTAACAATCCAAGCAACTAATGCCCCAATAATTACTGCTCCAGCTAAAGACTTCTCATTCTCTAGGAGGCATTTTTTAATTGTGGCTTCATATTTCTTTTGATCAAATTCATCTCCCTCAAATGCATGATCAAGAGAATCTATAAAACACCTGTAAGCTTGGGCCGAATATAACTTGCTAGACTCATTTATATTTTTCTCAATTAATTCGCGAGTAACTTTTTCTTTCAACACTTTCGTTTTCATGGACAGTCCTCCTTTTGTTATTAATGATAATAATAAACATATAATAACAGTTGTCATGTGCCTGTTTGTTTTTCAAGCAAAATCTGTAGCAATATATTTTTCGTTACAAACGAAAAAGGGCCGCCAGCTTATGCCGGTGACCCTCTTTTTGTTTTGAGCTGCTGGGATTCGAACCCGCGATGCCGTCCTGTAACCCGCATCACTGCGCGGTTTGATTTTGCCCTATAATACCGCCATGAGTACATTTTTATTGACTTTTTCAATTCAACATGTATCTTTGGCAAATTGAAATCGCTGGTGTTTATGTTTAATTAGGGCCTGTCCCTGATCTATCATTTTAGGTAAAGTTACAAAGAGATAAAAAAGTATGGATTTAAAAAAGTACAATAGAAGTATTAAGTTACTTTGTCCCACATGTGGTAGCGATGATTTTATAAATATTGAACTTGAAATCATCACCTGCAATAACTGCAAACGAGAGTTAAGTGAAAATCAATTGATTCAGGAGAATGATAAAAATATTCAAGAAAACGTTAAAGAGGTTTCTTCTAAAATTGAAGAGGAGGCAATAAAGCTATTTAAAAATAAATTCAATAGTTTTAAATGAATAATGAATATATACCACATTCAATTGCATTATTATCTTTAATAATATCATTTGCAAATTTATATCGAACAAGAAAATTTAATCAAGTTCAGACTCAATTATATGAGTTGCAGATTAAATTAAGCGAATTGCAAATTGAAGAAAAATATAAAGTAGATTTTAATATAAATCCCATATCAGAAGGTAAAAATAAAAAATTAAGAATTTACAATAAAGGTCCTGGTGATGCGTATAATGTTAATATGGAAATTACTGAAGGAAAAGAGAGGATTAGAACGGGGTCAGTAGAAGAAATTTTTCCTAAGCCGAAAATGAGTACTCATCAAAGTTATGACCTGCCTATTAATACGGGTGTTGGAATTGGTCGAAAACAAGTCGCAGTGAAAATTACTTGGAAGGATCAAGGCGATAATGAATTTAAAGTCCTCTTATATGCCCATATTTAACCAAGTATAGAAAGTAAAAAAATCATATAGATTTCGCATAATATGTCATTATGTTAAGTTTAATTTTATTTTGTTATTTGCTTTTTATTATCAATATGTTTGCAGACTTTTTACTGGACCGTCAAGTTTGCCTTCCCGACCGGAACAGCGCATACTGCGGAATCTTTGTTGGAGGCAATATCTTCACCTCCAGGCCAGCATAAACCGCCCAGAGGATCAATAGCAACGTCCTGAAAAGACATCAGTCATTCTGATTAACAATCGCTCAGGTTACGTTTCCGCATCTTCTTATCATACCGTTCCTGCTCACTGTAAATACAACCGCAATAAGGCTGGCGATACAAATCCATTGCAATGGATTCATCAATTCCCTGTTGCCAGCCCTCACGAAAGTCCTGGTACAAAAACTGGACGGAAAACTTTTGCGCCAAGGCCTCAGATTTTTCCTTAATCATGGTATGACGCTGATATTTGGAGTAGAGCAGAGTGCTCGTAAAGGCATCAAAGCCTTCAGCAGCAGCCCGTTCAGCAACAACTTCAAGGCGCATGTCATAGCATATTGAGCAGCGCATGTTTTCATGAAAAACAACCTGGCGGAGGTATTCTGTTAAACCGTAATTCCGATCAATAACCACCTTGAAATTTTTCTGCTCTGAAAAATCAACCAAGGCCTTAATCCGGCGCTTAAACTCACGAAAGGGATGAATATTGGGGTTGTAGAAATGTCCTTCGACCTCATACCCCTGTTTGCGCAGCACTTCCAGCGGATACACCGTGCAGGGGCCGCAGCAGGCATGGAGCAGAACCCTCACGATTTCACCTTGAACTGCTTCGGGTCAATACCGTAATTATGTATCTTATAGTTGATGATCCGTAGGCTTGTTTCCAAGTGGCTGCCGCCTTGGTTTGATTGCCGTTGGTATGCTTGAGTGCATCAATAATCAACTCCCGCTCAAAGCTCTCCACCGCGCCGGATAAAGAGAGTGGGCTGTCGGTGCTCACAGTTTCCGAGCTTTGCAAGGTAGGAGGGAGATGTACTGAACTTATTGTGTTGGAATCACAGATGAGTACAGCACGCTCCATGCAGTTTTGCAATTCTCGGACATTGCCCGGCCAGTGATACTTAATCAGAAGATCAATAGCTGTGGTGGATATCCGTTCAATCCGCTTATTATTTTCTTTGCAATATTGCTCCAGAAAATATTCTGCCAGCAGCAGGATATCTGTTCGTCGCTCCCTGAGAGGAGGGAGATGTACAGGAAAAACATTGAGCCTGTAATACAGATCCTCCCGGAAGACGCTTTCAAGCACGGCCTCCTCAAGATTACGATTAGTGGCCGCAACAAGGCGAATATCCGCTTTAATAATTTCAGTTCCTCCGAGACGCTGAAAACAGCGTTCCTGAATAACATTGAGCAGCTTGATTTGGACAGTTGTGCTGATCTCGCCGATTTCGTCCAGAAAGAGGGTTCCGCCTTCAGCCTGTTCAAATCGACCTTTTTTTCGTTGCTCGGCCCCGGTAAAGGCCCCTCTTTCATGCCCAAACAGTTCGCTTTCCAGAAGATTCTCAGGAAGGGCAGAGCAGTTAACCACCAAAAAGGGTTTATCTGCTCGGCGAGAATTATGATGCAATGCCTTGGCAACCAAGGATTTACCGGTGCCGGATTCACCTCGCAGCAGAACCGTGGCATTGGAGTCCGCAACCCGATGCGCCATTTCAAAGACTTCCTGCATCCGTGAAGAGTTTCCAATGATATCACTCAGGCGGTTTTTGGCAGATAACTCCCTGCGAAGGCGCTGATTTTCCAGCTGGAGAGCCTCTTTTTCTCTGTTAATGACCTGAACTTTATGCACGGCCTGAGCGATCAACGCGCTGACAATGGTGAGAAAACGGAGATCCTGTTCTGATTGCGAGCCGAATTCTTTTTCATAGTATCTATCAACAGACAAGGCTCCTATGGACAGATTATCTGGCTGGCTATGGATATCCTGGGCAAAAACCTTCTGTTCGGAACTTTCAAAAGTGACCTTGATAGGTACACAGATAAAGGAGCTTTTCTTTTTTTGCTCGTCATTCCGAATTCCGGTTTTATTGAGGAAGAGCGGCTCTTCCCCGATCCGAGGAACAATAACCGGTTCGCCAGTGGAAACAACTCGACCGGTAATTCCCTCACCCAGCTTATACTTCCCTTTTTTCTGAGCTGTTGCAGTAATCCCGCAGGCTACCTCAATCTCCAGTTCTCTTGTCAATGGATTAACGATAGTCACGGTACCGTTTTCCATTTTTTTCATATCCGCCAGCACCCGGACCACGCTGTTCAGGCTCTCCTGAAGGTCGGTGCCAGCGGCAAGAATTTTTGTGATTTCATAAAGACAGGAAAGGTCTTGATGCGCAAGTTCTTGATTTTTTATTAAAGTATGTAGGTCAGTGGTCATAATAAATCAACATCAGGAGAATATTGACAGAATAAATTTTAAGTGGTATAAAAGCTCAACACTCTATTATAGAGTCAGGAGGAATGGCCGAGTGGTTGAAGGCGGCGGTCTTGAAAACCGTTGTACGAAAGTACCGTGGGTTCGAATCCTACTTCCTCCGCCACATTGATATTACGTTCTTGTTGTACAAGACTTAGGAGAGATGACCGAGCTGGCCGATGGTGCTCGCCTGCTAAGCGAGTGTGGGGGTCAAACTCCACCGAGGGTTCGAATCCCTCTCTCTCCGCCAGAAAATGAAAAGCCGCTCTTCTTGTAAGAGCGGCTTTTTTTATTGCTCTTTTTTTGCTTTGCTTCATAATTTTTTTTACGTAGGAGAAAGTCTTCAGATTTAGCCCCCCTGCCCTTCAGACAGGGAAACAAAATCACATACGGATTGGTATAAGCGGTAAAGCCGCTCTTAAAACCCCCAGAGCAATGAGCGTTTGATCCAGCCGGTTACTTTACCGTTCTGGACCTTCACCCATCCTTTTTGCTGATCCAGTGTTTTAAATACCACACCATAGTACGCCTGAGCAACCACTTTACTTTTGGTACTGGGCTTATTGCGAATGTTAATTTTTCCTTTGTTTTTCTTTTGCGCGTTGACAATCATATGGCCGGAGCGAGTGACAACATCTTTGTGTACCCAACCGACAGCTCCTTCAAAGTCCTTCACCTTGAGCCATTTACCGGATTTTTTCAACACCTTGAGAGGGAAACCGATACCAAGTTTCCACATAACGTTTGTGTCCAGTCTCGGACCGGATCGCATATTTACATTATCGTTCTTAACAGCAACCATCTTGGCCAAGACCGGTCCTGCGGTCAAGCTGCTCAGAAGAACAAAAATGAATAGAATGATAAAAGTATTTTTTTTCATGGTATTCAAAATTTGTTTTTTATGAGGTTTTCTTTTTTGGTTACTGACTACCTTTTCCTCTTTGTCAAGATACTCAAGACAG
>MTKO01000076.1 GCA_004028505.1 Candidatus Electrothrix aarhusensis | reverse complement strand
AAGGCCCAGGGCCGCAACGTCCTGCACCGGCAGTGTCTTTTATTATTATGCAGCCGCAACAGATCGTACTGACCAACGAACTGCCCGGTCGAACCTCGGCTTTTCGGACTGCGGAGATCCGACCCCAGGTCAGCGGTATTATCCAAGAACGCTTGTTCACTGAAGGCTCGAATGTCAATGCGGGCGATGTTCTGTACCGGCTTGACCCCTCTTCATTCCAGGCAGCATTAGATAATGCCGAAGCCAATCTCTTGGCTTCAAGAAAGGCTGTTGATCGGTCCAGAGCGACTCTTAGGGCAAGTCAGGCTGATATTGGCCGGATCAAGGCTCAGCTGTCCCTGGCCCGATCTGACAGCAAACGCTACGAGCAGTCTTTTAAGCAAAAAATCGTTTCTGCGGCCCAGCGGGATCAGGCCGCAACCGGGGCGGTGGTGGCTGAGGCTGATTTGGCATCTGCCCAGGCCCAGGTTGAAAGCAGTCGCAGTGCAATTGCGGCTGCCCAGGCCGCAGTCCAACAGGCAGAGGCAGCGGTGCAAACCGCCGAAATCAATCTTGGCTATACTAAGGTCACCGCGCCTATCTCCGGTCGAATCGGTATTTCCAATGTGACTGAGGGCGCAGTGGTCACAGCCTATCAACCGATGCCACTGTCCATTATCCAGCAAATGGATCCTATTTATGCGGATATTCCCCAAGCGGCAACGAAGATGCTTTCTTTGCGGAAGGAAGGTCTTAACGAGGGGCGTGAGGAACAGAATATGGTGCAACTCCTACTGGAAGACGGCACTGCTTATCCGCAGGACGGAACCTTGCAATTCAGCGATGTGACTGTTGACCCAAGCACCGGCTCTGTCACTCTGCGGGCGGTTTTTCCCAACCCAGACGGGATGCTTTTACCGGGCATGTTTGTCCGCACCGTTATTCAGGAGGGCGTTCGGGAGCAGGCACTTCTGGTGCCGCAACAGGGCGTATCCCGTAGTTCAAAGGGTGATCCCTTTGTCCTAGTTGTCAATGCGGAGAACAAGGCGGAGTATCGTCCGCTGGTGCTTGAGCGGGCTATTGAGGATCAATGGCTGGTGACCAAGGGACTTGCACCCGGTGATAAGGTGATCGTCGAGGGATTGCTGATGCTGCGGCCCGGTACGGTGGTTAATGCAACGCCTTTTGGGGCGAAACCGGAGGGTGGTGGTGCTCCGCCGGAGAAGGGTGGAGCTGGGCATTGAGATTGAGCGGATCTTTGGGGCATTGCAGGTACAGTCTATGCCTGCTCTTTCATGAAATATAAACGAATGAATACATGACAGGTGAACTGAACCATGCTTATCGGCAATGATGAATTAATTTTACATATACGGAAGAATTATAAAAATTGCATGATATCCAATGATCAACTTGGAAAAAAGATATGGAAATGGTTACGTGATCATGGTGCGGAGAAAGTCGCTGAGAATCAAGTATGCGAATGGGGTGATTCATCAAATATTACATCCGAAACAACACTTCCGAAAACAGCAGCCCAGTTTCAAATTAACCATGATCTTTTGCCAGATTTATACAAGAAATTAGAAGAAATAGCAAATGGATGAACATCTCATGTTTTCTAGTCAAGCACCCATAAGGAGCCGCTGATGCTCTCAAAGTTTTTCCTCGATAGACCCGTCTTTGCCTGGGTCATCGCCATTATCATTATGACCGTGGGCGCACTGGCTATCCACCAGATGCCCATCTCCCAATACCCGCCCATCGCGCCGCCAGCCATCGCCATTGATGCCTTTTTTCCCGGCGCATCTGCGGAGACCGTGGAGAATACGGTCACCCAGATCGTCGAGCAGAAGATGACCGGTCTGGATGACATGCTTTACCTCTCCGGCACCAGCTCGTCTTCCGGTGCCTCACGGGTGGAGCTGACCTTTGCCGCCGGGACTGACCCTGATCTGGCCTGGGCCAAGGTCCAGAACAAACTCCAACTGGCCCTTGCCAGCCTGCCGGACGTGGTCCAGCGTTCCGGGGTGCAGGTGAGCAAGTCCACCCGCAACTGGCTGCTTATCCCGGCCCTGATCTCGGAAGACGGCAGCATGGACAGTAGCGATCTCCAGGATTATGCCCAGTCCAATCTGGAAAAAGTCCTGGCCCGTATCCCCGGTGTCGGCGAGGTCCAGTCCTTCGGCTCCCAGTACGCCATGCGGATCTGGATCAACCCGGATAAACTGACCAGCTACAGCCTGACCTTTGAGGATGTGATTACGGCCCTGCGGTCCTATAACGTGGAGGTCTCTGCTGGTCAGCTGGGCGGTACACCGGCGGAAGAAGGCCAGCGGCTCAATGCCCCCATAGTGGTTCAGCATCTCCTCCAGACCCCGGAGGAATTCGCTGAAATCCCCATCCGTATCAATCAGGACGGTTCTGCCGTGCGGATCAAGGATGTGGGCCGCTCGGAATTATCCATTGAGCGAAGTGACTCCGTGGTTCGCAGTAACGGTCGCCCTGCCGCCGGTATGGCGGTGCGGCAGGCGGCAGGAGCCAACGCTCTGGAGACGGCGGATGCGATAAAGAAAAAGCTGGAAGAGATGAGCAAGTTCTTCCCGCCGAGCGTCAAGGTGATCTATCCCTATGATACCACACCCTTTACCAAAGTTTCCATTGATGAGGTGATCAAGACCCTGTTTGAGGCGATTATTCTGGTCTTTATCATCATGTACGTGTTCATGGGTAATATCCGGGCCACCATCATCCCGACCATTGCCGTGCCTGTAGTTCTGTTGGGCACCTTTGCTGTGCTCGGCTTTGCAGGCTATACAGTCAATATGCTGACCATGTTTGCTATGGTCTTGGCTATCGGTCTGCTGGTGGACGATGCCATTGTCGTGGTGGAGAACGTGGAGCGGATCATGAGCGAGGAAGGCCTGCCGCCCAAGGAGGCCACGGCCAAGTCTATGGATGAGATCACCAGTGCTCTGATCGGTATTGGGCTGGTGCTGTCAGCGGTCTTCGGGCCCATGGCCTTTTTCCCTGGCTCAACCGGTGTGCTCTACCGTCAGTTCTCGGTCACCCTGATTGCGGCCATGTCCTTTTCCGTGATAGTCGCTCTGATCCTGACCCCAGTCCTTTGTGCCTCTTTCCTCCGCCCGGTCAAGGCAGGGCATGAGCCTTCGGAGAATGCGATTTTTTTCATGCGTCCTTTTTTCAAGGTCTTTGAATGGTGCTTCGGCGGCATCCGTAACCTGTATGTCCGCTTTGTCGCCTTTTCCCTGCGAACGAAGTTCATCTTTATTGTCTTTTACCTGCTCATCCTTGCCTTGGTGGGATTCCTTTATCAACGGATGCCTACCTCCTATATCCCGGATGAGGATCAGGGCATGGTGCTGGTCCAAATTATGCTGCCGCCCGGTTCCACCTTGGAACAGACAGAACAGGTGATGACCAAGGTGCGGAACTATTTTCTGGAAAACGAGCCAGAGGCCGTGAAAAACGTCATGACCATTTCCGGGCGTAACTTCGGTGGTCAGGGCCAGAATCTGGCCATGAGCTTTGTTAAGCTCAAGGACTGGGAAAAACGACAACGGCCTGATCTCAAGGTCAAGCCTATTGCTGGTCGGGCTATGGCGGCACTGTCGAAGATTAAAGAGGCAAAGATCTTTGCCTTTCCACCGCCGCCGGTAATCGAGTTGGGTATGGCCAACGGTTTTGATTTCCAGCTTCAGGATCGGGGTGGCTTGGGTCATGAGCCTTGACCGCAGCTCGTAATCAGCTGCTCGGCATGGCGGCTCAGGATCCGCGTCTGATGGGGGTGCGTCCTAACGGGATGATGGATACCCCAGAATACCGGGTGGACGTGAACTGGGACCGGGCCGGGGCACTGGGCGTACCGCTGAGTTCCATTCACAGCACTGTGGCTACTGCTTTTGGTAGTTCCTATGTCAACGATTTCATCCAGGCAGGCCGGGTCAAAAAGGTCTATGTGCAGGCCGATGCACCCTATCGTCGTTTACCGCAGGATATGGAGAAACTCTATGTTCGGAATACTGCTGGCAAGATGGTCCCCTTTTCCGCCTTTGCCAGCGGTCGTTGGACCCAGGGAGCGCCCAAGCTGGAACGCTATAACGCCTTCCCGTCCATGAATATCCAGGGACAGCCTGCACCCGGTCGCAGTACGGGCGAGGCAATGACGGCAATGGAAGAACTGGTTGGTAAACTGCCTCAAGGGATCAGCTTTGACTGGAGCGGCTTGTCTTATCAGGAGCGGATGGCGACCAAGCAGGGGCCAACCCTGTACGCTTTTTCCATCCTGGTTATCTTCCTTTGCGTGGCAGCCCTGTATGAGAGCTGGACTATTCCCTTGGCAAATCTCCTCATGCTTCCCTTGGGTGTGTTCGGGGCCATTGTTGCCTCCTCATGGCGCGAGATGCCCAATGATGTCTATTTCCAGATCGGCTTTTTGACCACGATGGGTCTGTCCACCAAGAACGCTATCCTGATTATTCAGTTCATCAAAGAACGGATGGGAGCAGGGCAGGGTTTGATAGAGGCCACCTTGGATGCGGTCAAGACCCGGTTTCGCCCGGTCATGATGACCTCGCTGGCCTTCTTTTTCGGGGTACTGCCGCTGGCCATTGCCAGTGGCGCAGGTGCAGGCGCGATGAACGCCTTGGGTACGGCGGTTTGCGGCGGTATGTTATCTGCCACCTTTATTGATTTGATCTTTATCCCGCTCTTTTTTGTCCTGGTCTCCCAACTCTTCGGAGGGAAAAAGGATAAACAAAAAGACAAGCAGCAGCCTGTAAAGAAATTTGATACTCCCAACAAACCGGAGGTACAGTCAGTATGAATAAGATACCAACCCTAGCCCTTGCTGCCCTGCTGTTATCCAGCGGATGCACCTTGGCCCCGGAGTATATTCGACCGAAAAATCCTGTGCCGACAGAGTGGCCCCAGGGAGATGCCTATAAAAAACTTCAGGAGGATGCGATTGAAAAGGTCGCAGGAATTCCGTGGAAGGAGTTTTTTACTGATGCCAAGCTGCGCTTGGTCATCAAGAGGGCCTTGAAAAACAACCGCGATCTGCGGATAGCAGCCCTAAATGTGGAACGGGCCCAGGCCATGTACGGTATCCAGAAGGCAACCTTGTTTCCCACGGTGAACGGGTCAGGGGGATGGTAAAGGAGCGTCGCTCTGCTGACCTGATCAGTGCGGAGAGTTCAAGGACGATTGATCAATACAGTCTTAATCTGGGTATTGCTGCTTGGGAACTGGATTTTTTTGGGCGTGTTCGCAGTTTGAGCGATCAGGCCCTGGAGGAATATCTGGCCACGGACGAGGCCAGACGCAGCGTGGAACTGGCCCTGATCAGTCAGGTGGCCCGTGCCTACCTGACTTTGGCCGCAGACCAGGAAAATCTCAAATTAGCCAAGGCACCCTGAAAAGCCAGCAGGATTCCTATGACCTTATCGATAAGAGCTACGAGAATGGGCTGGCCACAGAGCTTGATCTGCGTCGGGCCCAAACCGAGGTGGAGGCGGCAAAGCGGGATGTACCCCGCTTCACCCAGCGGGTGGCCCAGGACCGTAATACCCTTGACTTACTGGTCGGCAAGCCGGTGTCGAAAAGACTGCTGCCAGCTAAGTTGAGTTCTGTGGCTGCGCTCAAGGAGATTGATCCAGGCCTGCCTTCAGCCGTGCTGCTCAACCGACCTGATATTGCGGCGGCAGAGCATAAGCTCAAGGGTGCTTATGCGTACGTTGGCGTGGCCCGTGCCTCGGTTTTTCCTCGTATTACCCTGACCGCCTCGGCAGGCACGGCCAGTGATGAGCTGTCAGGCCTTTTTGGTTCCGGCACCGGCATCTGGAGTTTTATGCCGCAGCTGCAACTCCCTCTTTTTGATCCCCGAGTCTGGAAGGCTCTCCAGGTGAGCAAGGTCGATCGAAAGATTCTGTTTACTCAGTATGAAAAAACCGTGCAAACTGCCTTCAAGGAAGTGGCTGATGCTCTGGCTGTGCAGGGCACGATCAGCGAGCAGCTGGCTGCCCAGGAAGCCTTGGTGGAGTCAGCCGAGGCAACCTATGAACTCTCGAATAAACGCTACACTATGGGCCTGGATAGCTATCTCAGCGTATTGGATGCCCATCGCTCTCTCTATGCCCAGCAACAGGCTGTAATCTCCCTCCGGCTGGCCCGGCTGGCCAGCCAAGTGACCTTATATACGGTTTTAGGGGGAGGGCAAGAAGAACAGGACAAACAGGGCGGAAAGAAGAATTGAGTGACATTCATAATCAGAACCGCAGAAACGAACAGGGTGTCGATTCTGCGGCAGAGGTGCAAGCAAAGGTTACTCGGCGGACTCCTCCAAAGGAGCTTCCTGCGTCGGTAGCCCCTCTATGCGATCCTTCACGGACTCTTCTCCCGGAGCATCCATTTCTGGGCAGGGCTTACAGTCCACGGTATAACAACAGCGATAGGCATCTGAACAACACGCGCAGGTTTCCATGATTTTTTCAAAAATAAACTTGGTTTCTTTTCCTTTTTCAAGCAGGCTTGCACCGCACATTTTGATAGCAGCGGTCTTCTCTTCCATCCTTCTCAGAACCTGAATGGCATCGGTGTACAAATTTTCTTTTGCCAAGGATGCCGAAGTGTTAATCAGAAAAAAAATCCCCATAAGACCGGCAACAGCTGCTCTTCTCATCATTATCTTTTCTTCTTCCTCGTGGACGTTATAGTGAGTGAATTATGCCGTAATGACACAGTTTCGCCCCTGTTCTTTGGCCTGATATAAGGCCTCATCAGCTATCTTTAAAATGCATCAATACCACCTTCTAAAGGACCGTATTTAAAAACTCTCTACCACAGATCACGACGAAAAGAAAGAGAAATTCAGGAAGATACTTCTAGGGAAGGATAGAGTGCAAAAAAAGGGAAAGGGAGCAAAGCGCTGAAAATTTCCACCCGGATACTTGAAGATTGCTCAGGAATGAGTGAGTGTGGAATTCCAGCCTGCCGACCTCACCCTTAACGGTCTTGACGTACTAAAAAAAGGGATGGGTAACAGACGGATACAATGCAGCGCATCCCTTTTGAAAAAACGAAATACACGATGTAAATACAGCCCTCTTTTAATGCGTTACAACACTGATAGCATCTTCCGGGCAGATATTGATACAGAGATCGCACTCAATGCATTTCTCTTTGTGAACATGAACGGGCATGCCGTTCATCAGTTGGAACACTTCTTCAGGGCACACTTCAACACACTCTCGACAGTTCGTGCATTTTTCCATATCAATCTTTACGTTTCGCATAGTTCGGGTCTCCTCTTGAGTTTCCGCCGAATTACCGGCAGCGAAATAGATTACGTAGCCCTTCCAAATCCCTTTACTTTTTTAAAGCACACCCTCAACTTCCTGACAAGGATAAAGTTCTATCCCGAGCAGATATATCAAATCAATATATGAATAGATCAACAGGCTTCCCTTCAAACCCATAGCTCGATTCACTCTGAATCACTCAGCCTCCGGCTACGGATATCTGCAAGTGTTCGATCCACAATCTCCACAGCATGACCGATATACTGCTCCGGTCGATCAAGCGGGGCAAGGTCTTCCCGAGTAAATAATGAACCGATCTCCTCATCCGCCAGGACACCCTCTTTCAAGCTGATACCACTCTCCGCAGCCGAGGATGCTAAGCCATGCAGCTTTTCCAGGGCCTCATTCTTTCCCATGCTCTTACTGAGTTGAAAAAGTAACCACTCAGTGGAAATTAAATCCTTCCGCTGATGCAGATTAGCGAACATCTGGTCTGTTCGCACAGTCAACCCGGAGAGGACTCCAAGCATAGACTGCAAGGCGGTTCCTGTGTAAATGCAGAGCTGAGGCACAGCCAACCATTCTGCCCAGAGTACACGCGGGTCGCGTTCATGCTCATGCAGGCTGCTTTCCATGACGGTCCCGGCCAAGGCCCGAACATGTTTTGCCAAGGCATTCACCCGCTGACAGATAACCGGGTTCTGCTTATGGGGCATGGTACTGCTGGACAGCGCACCGGAGAGCGACGGCTCTCGGAGTTCATCAATCTCGGTCTTCTGAAGCTGAAAAATCTCATTGGCGATCTTGGCCAGCGTCATAACTAAGAGAGCAAAATCCGAAGCCAATTCAGCGATCCTGTCCCTGCTGGTATGCCAGGAAAGTGGATCGTGATCAAGCCCGAGAAGCTGCATAGTCTCTTCAGCTACCGCAAGCCCTTCAAATCCGTGGGCACCTAAAGCGGCATAGGTCCCCACAGCACCGCTAAGCTGGCCAACACAAACCGTGGCTTGCAGATGCTCAATTCGCTCGATATGGCGTCGTATTTCTGCCAGCCAGCCTGCAACCTTCAGACCGAAGGTGGTTGGCAAGGCCTGCTGACCGTGGGTTCTCGCAACCATAGGGGTGGTACGATGCTCCTCTGCCAGCTTCATGCAGATTTCTTCCAGGATTAAAAGATCCCGGTACAGTATCTTCAAGGTCTGCTGAAGGGAAAGGATCTGACCGGTATCCAGAACATCCTGGGTCGTTGCCCCGTAATGGACATATTCGCCGTGCCCGTCCCGACAGGCCCGCCGGAGACCCCCCAGCAGCGGAACCACGGAATTACGGCTTTTGCTATAGCCCTCGCGGACAGCATCCAGATCAATATGCTCCAGCTTGGCCTGCGCCTGAATCTCGCTTGCCGCCTCTGCCGGGATAATGCCGAGTTTTCCCTGAGCCGCTGCCAAGGCCGCCTCAACATCAAGCCAGCGTTGCAGCACGGCTTGTTCATCAAACAGGGCTTCGAGCTCCGGGGTGCTGAAGACATGCGGATTTACTTGAAAATCAAAGGGATGGACAGGCATAGAGATTACTGGATATATTGAAGATATGTGAGTTGTTGGACTTCAGCCTTCAAGACTGTCCTTCAAGACGACCATAAGGACGAGCATCAGGATACAGCGGAGCCTCTGCACAGAGCAGGAGAGCAGCCTCTCGTGGCGAAATATCATCCTGTTGACTGCGTTGCAGTATGGCCCTGACGATCTTCCGTGTTTTTTGGTCAACATGGGCCAAAACGTCCTCAGCAGTGGGCATGGTCTCTGGACCAAACAGCCCTTCCATAGACAGGGAACCACCGCAACCGGCAACCATGTCTGGGATCACCGGAATAGAACGCTTATGGAGAATCTGTTCCGCCTCTTGAGTGACGGCCAAGTTAGCACCGCTGGCAATGGCCTTCACCTGAATATGCTCTGCGGCCTTTTTATCAACAGCCTTTTCAATAGCTGCTGGCACAAAGATATCACAGGGAATATCATAGATCTTTGTATTGTCAGAATAGGCAGCCTTAGGATTCTCCGCCGTCGGAATAATTCCCTTTTCTCCGCCCTCCTGAGAGGCAAGCAAACAAGGGATATCAAGAGGGGTACCGTTGATACTGAACAGACTTTTCTCCCGATCAGCCAAGCCGACAATTCTTACCCCGGCCTGGTGGAGAATATACGCAGCCCCTGCTGCCAAGCCACCAAATCCTTGAATCGCCACAGTTCCTTCTTGCGGAGGGATCCCGAGAAACTCCAAAGTAGCCAAACAGGAAGCTGCCAAACCGGCACCAGATCGTAACCCACCCAGCGTTGCATGACCACAGGGAGTGGCAAGCAGAGCTGTTCGTTGGGCAAAAGCAGTATCATCAAGCTGCTGGTTCCTTGCCACCGCATTTTTGATAGAGGAAAGACCAAGACGCTGACAAACCGTATCCAGTTCAGGCATGGTGGTATTCATATCCGGTCCCATAGAGTACCGTTCCTGCATATACGGTTTAATAGCCCGCATAAAACGAAACAAGGCCTCCTGCTTTCCAGGACTTGCAGGATCATAATCGATACCGCTCTTGGCACCATCAGCTCGTATTCCGGCAATCCGCATTTTCAGGGTCATCGTGGCCGCAAGACGCTGAACACATTCACAGGTAAGCCCTTGCTGAACTCGAAGACCGCCAGCTGCAAGTCTATGGGTCATGGAATCAATAACCAGCCATCCCTTAAAGCCCTCGACAGGATCAGTATACTCAACAATAAGGTCTGACTCTACTCTCGCATTTGCAAACATAACAACCTATTGATAAAAATAAATTAAACGATAACGATCGGGGCTTCCTGTTCAATCCTTCCTTCATAAAAGGCTCGCATGAAAGGTTTCTCAATATCCACCATAGAAATTATAAAGGAGAACATCTTGCTGTCTTTGACCAAGAGGGTATCAAGGCGAGTAGGGGTATCACGAAGGGGGTCGCCTTCCCAGGGTACCACATGGATATGATAGGCACCGAAAATGGAAAGGCCATCTTTATTGCAGCGTTCGAGACATTCTCTGAATTCTTGCGGGTCGGTAATCCAGCCTCGTTTATCAAGCGGGGTGGTGGATGGAACAGCATGCTCTTCCATCATCTTGTCCATGAAGCTTTTCAGGGGCTCCTGATTTCTGGCGTTTCTTTTTACCGGAAGCACCCTGCGCACATGAAGCTCTCTCCCTGCCTGAACTCCGGCAAGAATACCAAAAGCTCTATTGACCTTACTCTCATCGGGAAGAAAATCTCCTGCTACCTTTCTCCGGCAATGTGCAACGATTTCCTGCCAAACATTCTGAGGAAGGAGGATCCTGTCTATATCTTTTCTCCAGCTCATAGATTCATTCTTGTATTATCCATAAAAAAGCAAAGGCAAAACCAAGGCAGCCAAGAAAGCCTTTCCTCGGAAGATCATTTTTGTCCAGCAATCTCTCTCGTAACAGGCTTCAGCTGTTCAACAAGTTGAGATAAGAATACTCTTCAGAATTTTTTTTGGCAAGCCGCTTTACAA
Source organism: Candidatus Electrothrix aarhusensis (assembly GCA_004028505.1). Lineage (GTDB taxonomy): Bacteria > Desulfobacterota > Desulfobulbia > Desulfobulbales > Desulfobulbaceae > Electrothrix > Electrothrix aarhusensis. The sequence goes on along the minus strand of MTKO01000076.1, from coordinate 36,901 downwards.
AAAGGAGACAATTACAGCCGCCCCGTCTGTCTCAAGAGACAAAATTCATAACCACGGAACAGGAACTTCCCTGCTGACATAAAAAAGACAAAAAATGCTCTGTACGTACTACAGAAGAGCTGTACTGCTCGCCATGAAAAGAAAACGATTGCCGAAAGCAATCCTAGCGTTTGGTCCGCCCACTCCGTTCCCGGAAAAAGAGGCGTATCGGTATCCGATCGAGCCCCAGTCCTTCCCGAAACTGATTTTTAAGATATCGCTGATAGGAAAAATGGATTCCCTTAGGAAAATTGGCAATAACGACAAAGGATGGTGGCGACGTGTCAATCTGGGCCGTGTAATAGAGCTTCAGCCTCCGGCCCTTGTACATGGGCGGTTCGTGATGAAGCGTTGCCGATTCCAAGAGCCGGTTCAGGGATGAGGTGGAAAAGCGCTGATGGAACTGACGATCCATCTTGCCGATCTCTGGAAATATCCGCTTGATGCCATAGCCTGTTTTGGCCGACACCCTGAAGACTGGAGCAAAGGGAATGAAGTTGGTGGCTAAGCGCACCTCCTCCAGCAGCCAGTCCTGTTTCTTTTTATCGCCCTGAATCAGATCCCATTTATTAATGAGGATCATCAAGCACGGCCATGATCTTGGGTATAGCCGATCACCTTAGTGTCCTGCTCTGTGATGCCCTCTTCTGCATCAATGAGCACCACAGCGATATCACAGCGGGTCAGGGCCTTAAGGGCCTTGAGGATGGAGAATTTCTCCAATTTGTCCGTGGTCTTGCCCTTGCGACGGATACCGGCAGTGTCAATGAGCAGATAATTATACTGATCACGGCTGAGCAGGGTGTCCACGGAATCACGGGTGGTGCCGGATATCTCAGAAACCACCATCCGCTCTTGGCCCATGATCGCATTAATCATAGAGGATTTACCCACATTGGGTCGACCGAAGAAGGCAAGGCGAATAGTACCTTCGGGCAAATCTGTCGGGGCTTCGGTCTCCCCCAGCTTTTCAATCAAGTCATCCATCAGGGTGCGGAAACCATAGCCGTGATCTCCAGACAATGCCCATAAATCGGGCACACCCAGTTCCCAAAAGGGGGTCAGCAATTCGGTTTCGACAGCCGGGGAATCAATCTTATTGACTACGAAAAAAACCTCTTTATCCGTGCGCCGAAGCAGTTCCACAATCTCATGATCACCGGGCAGAACCCCCTGGCGACCGTCGAGAAGAAGGAGGATAATATCGGCCTCTTCCACGGCATGGAGAGCCTGGGTACGAATATGGTCGCTGAACTGGTCGTTGTCTGGGCCGTCCGCCTCCTCGATACCTCCAGTATCCACCAGCATGAAGGCATGCTCCTCCCAAACCGCTTGAGCATAATGGCGGTCTCTGGTGACACCGGGTGTGGGGTCGACAATGGCGTCACGCCGTCGGGTAATTCGGTTAAACAGGGTGGATTTCCCCACATTGGGTCGTCCTATCAGGGCGACCAAGGGATAGGCGTTGCTCTTCACGATCAGTTTACTTTGTGTCAGAGGTTAAAAAAGGGGCTTATCGGCTGCTATTCCGCCGGATAAAGTCGGTAGAGAACAGGACAGGCCCGGCTGCGGTCGGGCATTGCCGCAAGAATACTCGGAGCAAGGTCGTTTGGCAAGCAGGGTTTTGGGGCTCAGTCAGTAGATGTAGGGGGCTATGAAGTAAAGAAAGCAGGGTATTTGAAATGGAGAAGTTGATCAAAACCTGTTGCGACAGATCAGGGAATCAGCAGGATTACGTGAGAAAACAAACCCCAGGGCAGGAGCTACTCTTTATGCTGACAGTTATGGCAGTCCTCTTCCGTACATTCGTTTCTGCAGTAATACCCGAATCCTGATTCCCAACTGATCCCACCTTTCGGGCATTTTTCCACATACTCGGCATATTTCACCAGGCGCTCCACAATAGCCTTGGGCACAGAATGTTCCATTTTACAGGCTGCCTCATCAGCCTCCTGCTCATCAACTCCGAGGACATTGACCAGGAATTGTTGCAAGGCCGTATGGCGGCGGACAATATCCTCGGCAGCAGTATGCCCTTCTTCCGTAAGGGTGATCAAGTCATAGGGGGCATAGTTGACTAACCCCATTGCACGCAGAGTACGCAAAGCTCCTGTAACAGAAGAGGCACGCACAGCAAGATATTCAGCGATATCCTTAGCACGAGCAGCCATCTTGTCAGCAGCAATGTGATAGATCGCCTCTAAATAATCTTCCTGACTAGCGGTGAGTTTGTTCTCTGAGGGCATGGATACGGTGTTTGTATGAACGATGATTGAGTTAAAATCTACGGCAGATGGAGAGGAAAGTCAATCGTCTTTCCGGTGGAGTGGCAAAGCCCGGCTCAAACCTTGATTTGTTTTCCCAAAAATCTTGGTCCGGTGTGCAGCAGCTCCACATCCAGCACGCACATAACCCTGGACAAGACCTCGCGCAACCTGGTTTTCAATCCACTGCGAGCCCCTATATCCTGCGCATTATAACCGTACAGCTCTATTCCGTACGCCCTGCCGATGTAGATAGCCCGCTCGTTATGAAATTTCTGTGAAATAACAACGCCTCGTTGGCGACCAAATACTTTTTTGAAACGGATAATTGAGTCAAGTGTCCTGAATCCAGCATAATCGGAGATGATATCCTCTTGAGGTACTCCTGCCTTGATCAAGTCCTTCCTCATATTTCTCGGTTCATTGTACTGCCTTGTCCCGTTATCACCCGAAACAATAATCTTTCTGCACCCACCACTTTTATACAGCCTCTTTGCTGCCTCTATCCTGTATGTATAGTAGAGGTTTCTCCTGCCCCCTCGGAGATATTTCGAGGTCCCCAGCAGAATTGCGCAGTACACCGGGGGCGTCTCATTGAGGACGTCAAAGCTGTACCGCCCGTAACGACTGATCAATAAGTTAGAAATGACTACGATGACAATGGCACCAATGGCCAGCAGCAGGCTGGCTAAACAGACCCTGCGTGTCTTAACTTTTTTCTTCATCGCATAGCTGATCAATCAAGTGAAGCAAAAAAACTGGTCTGTCCTGCGTCCTCATCTCACCTCATCCCAGCCCGAGCAAGGTCCCCAGCTGAAAGATTCCTACCGCCATACCGAAAGCAAAAATGGTGTTAAACCCCATAGAAAAAAAGGCCCATTTCCAGGAGCCTGCTTCCTTAGCAATGGCAACCACTGTGACAAAGCAGGGGGAATAAAACATAATAAAGGCAAGAAAGGCCAGGGCTGCAATCGGATTCCAGTGCCTGTCTCCGGCGAGCCTATCTTTTAATGAGGTCGTATTTTCCGAATCTACTGCACCAAGAGAATAGGCCGTACCCAAGGTGGAAACAATAACCTCCTTGGCCGCAAATCCGCCCACCAGAGCGATATTGGTCCGCCAATCAAAACCAGCAAAACGACTGATCGGCTCCAAGGCCATACCCATGCGACCGGCTATGGAATGCCGAAGTCCGACCCCAGCTTCTAGTTGATCGATTCGCAGTAATGCCGTAGTTCCGTCAGTAGAACCGGAAGCTGCTACCTGCTGGCGCATGGCTTCGAATTCAGCAACCTTCTCTGAGGGCAGGCCGGGATAGGTCATCATGGCCCACAGCAGGATGGAAATCCCCAGAATTACCGTACCTGCTTTTTTAACATATTGCCAAGTCCTCTCCCAGGTATGAATCAATAAGCCTTTGCCAGTGGGCACCCGGTAGGGAGGCAATTCCATAACAAAGGGCGTAGATTCGCCTCTCAGCAGGGTCATTCGCAGGAATTTCGCCGCCATCAGGGCCACCAGCCAAGCAATAAGGGTTGCCAGAAACATATATCTAGCCTGATGATTTGGAAAAAAAGCAGCGATAATAAGCGTCAGGACCGGCAGTTTGGCACCGCAGTTCATAAAGGGCACTGTCAGCAGAGTGGCCATCCGCTCCTTGGGTGAACGTAAGGTTCTTGCAGCCAACACGCCGGGCACGGCACAGCCTCCTGCAATACCACCGGAAATAATAAAGGGCATGACCGAAGATCCGTGCAGCCCGAAAAAATGAAAGATCTTATCCATCATAAAGGCAACCCGGGCTAAATAGCCTGAGTCCTCCAGCACGGCGATCCCAAAAAACATGAACATGATAATCGGCACAAAACCGAGCACCCCGCCCACACCGTCAATCACCCCGGAAACGATCATGGATTTGACCGGCCCATCCGGTAATATGGTTTCTGTGAGGCCCCCGAGCAAATCAAAAAACATGCCTAGCCAGTCAACCAGAAAACCGGACCAGCTAAAGGTGAAACTATACAGGCCCAACAAAACCGCAGCCATCAATAACGGTCCCACTACCCTATTTGTCACGACCTTATCGATCTGCTCCGAAGCATACAACCTATCTTGCTCTGTTACCCGCGTAACCTCTCCCTGACGAAGAATGGAGCGGACAAAACCGTAGCGATGATCCGCAATAACCGTTTCTGGATAGGCTTCAAGGGTATCTTGAAGATGCCGAGCCAACACCTCACTTCGGTCGATGAGGCGCTGTCCAATATCCATGTTCTTCAGCATAATTTTGGCGACAACCTGCTCGTCGTTTTCCAAAATTTTCAAGGCAGTCCATGATGCTGGATAGGTTTCTATAAGGAGCTCATGTTTCTCAATAACCGGAACCAACTCTCTGAGCGCCTCGTCAATATCCACCCCATAACGGATCAGGGTTTGCGGACGAGCATCTGCACGACTGACCGCTTGTACAGTTTCCAGAAGTTTCTCTACGCCTTTTCCTGTGCGAGCGATAATGGGAACAACTGGAACCCCGGTCAACAGGCTCAGCTTTTCCGTATCAATACGAATACCGCGCTTTTCTGCAACATCAATCATATTGAGCGCAATAACTAAGGGCACGCCCAGTTCAAGAAATTGACAGCTTAGGTACAGGTTGCGCTCCAGATTGGAGGCATCAACAATATTGACCACCACATCCGGCTGCTCATTGACCAGATAATCACGGGCCACCAGCTCTTCCACCGAATAAGCGGTCAGGGAATAGGTTCCAGGCAGATCAACAATCCGGATTTTTTGCCCTTCATAGAGGTACCCCCCTTCCTTTTTCTCAACCGTAACGCCGGGATAATTCCCCACATGCTGACGCGCTCCGGTAAGATAATTAAATAGGGTCGTTTTACCAGCATTGGGATTGCCAGCAAGGGCGACATGAACAGCATCGACCATCAGTCTTTTCCCTCCACAGAATCCGTTTCCACTTTAATATCCACTTCAATATAATCCGCCTCGCTATTGCGTAAGGTCAGGGTCTGCCCATGAATACGAAGTTTTACAGGATCGTATAACGGAGCACGCCCAGTCACCGTAATCTCTGTACCCGGCACAAGCCCCATTTCTCTCATCCGCAAACCAAGGCTGCCGCCTATCTTCACTGAAGCGATAATACCGGATTGCCCGGTCTGCATTTTTCGTAAATTCATTATTCCTGTTTTTTTCTCTGTTCACTCTGAGGTAAACATGTCGACTTTGCATCTCCTCCGCAGCCAGAGCACCCATCTGAGCAGGAGCACTTCCCTGACCGATATGAACGAAACAGGGATCTCCCGACAAAGAAGCAAGCGACAAGGATAACAAGTAAGACAATAAAATTCTGCATAGCATTTCCCTTGAAAAACTTATTTAGTTTTAACTAAATAAAACGTCAAAAAAAGAGTGCTCAGGCAGGGCAAACAAAAATATTTCCAGCGGTTAACGCGTCAAGACTGAGCGTCCCACCGTTAATTTTGACCATACACTGCCTTCGCCCTCGCCCCCGTACAGGACAGAGCAACTCCAATACAGTTCCGGGCAATACGCCCAAAGAGGCCATCCTGCCGCAAGCACTGCGATCGCCGCTGACTTTGCATACTCTGACCCTGCTGCAACGACAGCACTCTGACAAGGGGCGTATCTCTTCTGGAGATTGAACCCTCCGCTGTTTTTTACTCCGCAGACAACAAGAAAATATATTGCGTTTTGGTCTCATGACATTTCTCTTCACGGTAAAATGTTAGGCACAGCAAACTTTTCTTCCTGTCAGCATCTTTTACAAGGATTTTTTATGAAAATCAAGTATGATTCAAGAGGAATCAAAAAAAGATATAGGCCAGCGAAAAAAGGAAAAATACTTTCACCCTGTAGAACTTTACCCTTTTATTTCTTTATATTGCCTTCATCTTGCAAAAAGATTATAGAGCTAACCACTCTCAATAAAATACAACTTCAGTAAATAATCGGATAAGAACTCCCATTCCAGTAAAAACTTATAAGCAGAGGGCAGGCACTGTCCTCCATAAGAATAAGAGTTTTTTTCAAAAAAAATTGACACCGAGGACAGTTTTTCATTCGAGCTTGTTTTTATGGGCGTGACATGATATTTTAGTCTATAATCATTGAGAGTTTTTAAGCTGTCCATTCACACATCCGCCTGCCCGCATAAGCTTATACAGACAGGACGAGCAACGTATGACCAGAGTTAGCCCGCCCAAAAAGGGTCAACATACATCGTCAAGGAAAGGATTTTTCTTTGAAAAAACCGTTAACAAACCTCCGGTCTCATATGAAAAAAGCTCCCCTATCTATTCCTTGCTCAATGGTCAGCGGGTCGGCCAGATTCCCATAGACGAACATAAGGAAATCGACAAAGAGGAACTGATCGGCTATCGTAGAACTGTAGCTGGTCTTGAATGGCTGCTGTTGGTACTCGTCCTTCTCTGCACCAACCTTCCTTGGGTGCATGTTCCTGAGCCGATATTTCTGCATGCAAGTACGATAGCCTTTGCTCTCTTCATCTGCGTTCTTCATTATATATGGCGCAGCCATAACGGAACACGCTGGAAACTTTCCCTGAACATGTGGGGAATAACGTTCTTCATTACATCTGTTGTCTGGGAAACCGGCTCCTTATCAAGCCCACTGCTGCCCCTTTATTTTGTTATTGTCCTACTGGCCGGGACAACCTTGGGCACCTTGTCCACCCTCTTGGGCACCCTTCTTGCCACTGCCTGTTATCTGTTTCTCGGTGCGGTCGAAACAGGTTTTTTTCTTTCAAGTTCTCCTGTTACTTTTCACAATGAGCATCTCACCGGACCTATTATCCAGCTTTTTCTGCTATGGATCCTTGCCTATTTTGTCACCCTTATCTCCAAAGAAACCGACAGAACAAAGGATAAAATCCGGCAGTTATCGAGAACAGATCAGCTGACCGGCCTGTGGAACATGAAAATGTTGCTGGTTTTTATGCAGCGGGAGTACCAGCGAATCCTGGCAAAAACTGGTAAATTCTCTGTACTTATGATTGATGCGGACAGCCTGAAGGCGGTAAATGATCTCTATGGGCATCATGCCGGGACCATGTTAATCGTCTCAATTTCAGAGATTATGCGCTCAGAATTACGTGAAGAAGATATGCTGGCCAGATTTGGTGGAGATGAATTTGTCGCCTTTCTCCCGGATACCACCTGTCAAAAGGCGTGGGAAATTGCCGAGAAAATGCGCATAAAAATAGCTCAAGCTCCTCTGAACTACGAAGGAAACCCATTAAGTATAACTGTCAGTTGTGGTATAGCCTGCTACCCTGAACATGGACAAGACCTGACCCAGATTATGAAAATGGCAGACAAGGCACTCTACACAAGCAAGGGGTACGGGAAGAACCAATGTACTATTTTTAAAGCACCGGAAACAGCGGGTTCAACATCTTCCCCCCCTTACGGCAGGAAGGCACAGGACCCTATGAAATAACGGGAAGCTGGTCACCTGCAAACAGGTCGCATGCAGGCATGCAGATGACCTCAATTTAACACGTTCTAATTTCTACCTCATTCTCCTGCAAGAATCTTTTCACCTGCCCGATGGGCACCTCTTTTCGATGAAAAATCCCAGCGGCTAAGGCTGCTTCAGCATCTGTTTGTGTAAAGACCTCTAGGAAATGCTCAGGGCATCCGGCTCCGCTTGAGGCAATGACCGGGATCGTCACGGCCTCTTTCACCAAGTTGATCAGCTCCAGATCAAACCCGGAATTGGTTCCATCCTTATCAATACAGTTGAGAAGGATTTCTCCGGCACCTAACTGCTCACAGACCTTTGCCAAGGTGACCGCATCAAGGTCGCGTCCTTCACGCCCTCCTCGTACAGTACACTGGTACCAGCAGTATTTTTCACCGTTTTCACCGGGAAATTCTGTTTCGATAACCGGATGCGGGGTGTCATCGGGCGCATGCACATAAACCCGTCTCGGATCCACAGAGATCACCACGGCCTGATTGCCGTACACCCGCGCGATCTGCTCGATGGAACTGAGCCCAGTTGCTTTGCCGGTTTTAAGCACCTCTTCAACAATCAACACTGCGTCAGAACCGATAGAAATCTTATCTGCACCGGAACGAAAATACTCTGAGGCAACCTCAAGAGCCGAGTAAAATTTGCCGTTACAGTCGGTGAAATCACGAATCCCACCACCCACGGTCAGAGGAACAAAGACCTTTTCCGAGGTTTTTTGCAGCACCTCCATCATCGGCATATCCTCAAGAGGAAAATCACGGAAGGCTGTGATATTGAGAAAGGTCACCTCATCCGCACCCTGCTCGTAATAATTCTGAGCCAGCTCAACCGGCATTCCCAGATTACGCACATCCCCTCCCTCACGAACATCATACTGATCTCCCTTGGTCACCACGAGATCACCCTGATCATTGGAGCGAACATCAAGGCAGGCGATAATGCGCTCAGCTAGCTTGGTCTCTGCCGGGCAGGATTGGGGGATGACCGCCTCTCGACTGGTATCCAGAAAATTTTCCAGCAGCTTCAACCCGGCTTTGCCGCTTTTTTCCGGATGAAACTGGGTCGCGATGATATTGCCTTTCTGTACAGAGCTGACAAACTCACACCCGTAATTCGTCGTTGTCAACACGTCAGCAGTATGAGTTGTTTCCACATGATAGGAATGGACAAAATACAATTTCTCCTGTCCAGAAAATCCGTGAAAGATCCTCGATGGTTGATGGACTTTGATCCCGTTCCAGCCTATATGAGGTACCGCCAACTCAGTGTCAAATCGCTTCACCCGCCCCGGAATAATGCCGAGCCCAGACTCTTCTGGAGCCTCTTCACTGGAATCGAACAGTGCCTGAAGCGCGACGCAAATACCGAAAAAAGGTCGATCTTCGTGGAGATACCGCAGGAGCGGTTCAATAAGCTGCTGTTCCCGCAGGCTCTGCATCATGCACCATAGTTGCCTACTCCGGGAAAAACCAGCCGCTCTGCTTTTTCAATATCAGCGGGCGAATTGACCCTGACCACTGTTTCGCCTAAGCTCTCAAGGGCATTTACTACTGAGCGTACATTACCGGCACCGTAATCTAACAGGGTAATCATAGGAATCTGTCCACCTTGTCTTTCTAAAATTTTCTGAGGATTATCTTCGTTGCAAACTGCCAAAAAGATACTTAGAAAGGTTTGCGGGACAAGTCAAGGAGTATGGGCTTTAGGGAGGGAATTTTCTTAGCGGGTAACAAGGAAATCGCAGGCAGGGGCTTAACTCTCAAAAAAAAGGGCCACCTTAGCGGGTGGCCCTCATGTACTACACGTCAGTCCAACTCTACAGTGTGTTACAGCTTATACACAACCTGTAGGTTTGGGCAGACCGGCCATCTTACAGGCACCTTTACCAGGTCCTGACGGGAACAGCTCGTAGATTCTCTTGAGCGGGAACCCTGTGGTCTTGGAGAGAATACGTACCATGGGAGCAATACCATTTTTCTTGTAGTATTCCTGCAGAGCGTCAATAACCTTCTGATGCTCATCGGTCATGTCGTTGATACCCTCAACACTTTTTACGTAATCGACCCAGTTCTCATCCCATTCCTCAGAACCGTTCAACAGGAAGCCGTCTTCATCAACCTCGTAGCTGGTACCATTGTGCTCAATAGATGCCATTGTTTTTCTCCCTTGGGTAAAAAATAATATGAAATGAATAAAAAATTATTCACTGTTTATATTCTATTAAAAGATGATGGCAACACTTACTATAGGATATTCCCTTTGTCAAGAAGTCTTGCTCTTTTTAATTAATATTTTTTTCAGCAGGCCCTTGTCAGGAACCAATTGCACAATGATTGGCTTTTTCCTTGATAACCTGCTATGTTTATCGCCTCAGAGTTGAATAAATATCATCCGATTTCTTTGAATAACGATTTGTGGAGAGTAACATATCATGCTGAATATCCTACGCAAACAAGCTCAATCGCCTCTAATTCAGGCTTTGGTGCTCATCATTGTCATTGTTTTTATTTTTTGGGGTTTCGGTGGAAATAAAAATAATGGACGTACAGCTGTGGCCACCGTCAACAAGGTGGATATCTCGTATCAGGACTACATGCAGGCCTATAATCGGACTACGGACAATTTCCGTCAACAATTCGGGGGAAAAATCCCCCCTGCCCTGCTCGAACAATTAGGTATTCAACAACAAGTGCTCAGCCAACTGATTCGATCAGAGCTACTGCGTCAAGGTGGCGAGGAAATCGGCGTAAGGGTCAGTGATCTTATGGTGCAAGAAAAAATAAAAGAGATGGAAGTGTTCCAGGAAGACGGTCGCTTCAATCAACAGCGCTATGAAGACCTGTTGGCAAGAAATCGAATGACCCCCACTGCTTTTGAAGACAGTATGAAATCTGACATTAGGGCAAATCGAGTAACCAATGATCTCGCCAGCTTTGCCTTGGTTCCGGATAATGAAATTGATCGTTGGCTCGCCTATAGCGAAGAAGAGATAAAACTTGCCTATGTGCAGCTCAAACCTGCTAATTTCGAAGATCAGGTGGAGATAAAGGACGACGAGCTGGCTACTTGGTTCACGACAAATAAAGAAAACTACCGCTCCGAGCCGAAAATCCGCCTGAAATATCTGGCCTTCAACCAGAAGGAGGATATGGAACAGGCACAACCGGGTGAAGAAGAAATACGGACCTTTACGAGAGCAGAAAAGACAGCTATCAGCAGCCGGAACAGCGCCACGCCCGGCATATACTTTTGAAGACAGCCGAAGGCGACAGCGAAGCTATACGGATGGAGCAAAAGAAAAAGGCTGAAGAGGTGCTTCAACTTGCCCGTAAGGCGGGAAGTGATTTCAGCGCATTGGCTCAAGAATACTCCGAAGGGCCAACAAAAGAGCGGGGCGGAGATCTGGGTTTTTTCTCCAACGGACGGATGGTACCGCCCTTTGACAAGGCGGTCTTTTCTCTTCAGCCTGGGGAGATCAGCGACGTAGTGGAGACCCAGTTCGGATATCATATCATTAAACTTGAGGAAATCCGACCCGCAACTGTCCGAACCTTTGAACAGGTCAAAGACAACCTAGCAGTCACCCTGAAAAAACAAAAAGCTAAGACCCTCACCTTCCAAAGAGTCACCAAAGCCTATGAAGGAATTATGCGGTCCGGCAGCCTGGAGAAATACAGCAAGGAAGGCGATGATGATAATGCTGCTGAGATTCATACCTCTGATTATTTTGCACGGACAGAGCTGCCTGACGGGATAATCAATGACCCCAAATTTCTTGATGTCGCCTTCAGTCTCAAGAAGGGAGAACTTTCTTCTATTGTAGAAATAGGCGATGGATACGCGATTCTCTTTGTTGATGACGTCCAGAAGCCTGAACTGCCTGAGCTTGATGCGGTACGGGATCAGGTCACTGCCGACTATAGAAAAGAAAAATCCCAAGAACTTGCGGCCAAGGCTGCTGACAAGCTCTTAGTGGCAAGCAAGGAACAGGGAGGTCTTCAACAGGCTATCCCAAAAGAGCAAGAAAATCAGCCAGAAGTAAAGGTAACAGATTTTTTCCAACGCTCTGCTCAAGGAAAAGACCTGCCGCCGAATCAACTTATTCAGGAAAGCTTTAAAACGCCTTGGAAGCAAAAAATGACGCAAACGCCTGTACAGATCGGCACCTCATATTATCTCTTTGAGGTCGTAGAACGAAGAGCCGGGACAGCAAAGGCCGATGTCGCCAAACGAGATGAGGCAAGAGAAAAATTACTCGCATCGGCACGTAAGGAGCTTGTTAGCTCATGGGTGGCTGCCCTCCAATCCCGGTCCACAATAGCCACCAACGAGTCCCTACTCAAATAAGCCCTTCGACCAACCAAAACGGTGAACAACAGACGGGGCGAAAGCTCCGTCTGTTGTTTTTTGGAGCGTTCAAAAGATTTTCCCAGTGAACGCAAAGACAACAAGTTACCTCCTTCCTGTTAAAAAAGACATGTTCGTGCCAGATCAAATAAATGACCAACTGCCGCCTGTCCATACTCTGCCCCCATTTGAGCAATTTATCCTCCAGTTCATCTCAATAATTTACGAGCCGGTATCAATAACCTTTCTCGGCAACTGTCTCGCCGGAACAGATATTCCCATACCAGAGGTTCATCGATTAACCAGTAATGAGCTGGAATCGACCATCAGCCAGCTTCGTGAGCAACAATTTCTTAATGAGTTGAATCAATGCCCACCCCATCTTGCTGAGCAGTTGACCCGACAGGCGGTTGCTGAAGGACGTTTCACCGACCTTGCCGCCCTGATTGAAAAAAAAGCACCGGTCTCTTACCTATACGGCAAATGGGCCACTCGCTGTCAACGGGCTTTGCGTCAATTTCGTATCGGTATGTACTCAGACGATTTTGACAAAATCGATGAGGCCGTCACCTTTTTAGAAAAGCATGGTCAGGAACACACCGGTCCCGAGCCTCCGGCAGTCAGAATTGTTGCCCGAAACTTTGATGCTGCCTGGTTTGGCGCATTGCCGGGCTCCCAGCAATTTTTTCTGCTCAACACCATCATCCATTACTCCATGGACAAGGCCTGTCATTTCCCCGCTGTCATTGCCTATCTTGAAGATGACAAAGGCATAACCTTGTCCGAGGATGAACGAGTGCCCTTTCAACGCATGTTGGCGGGGTATTACCTTTTGCAGGGAAATCTCGAAAAACTTGAGGCACTGACCACTGCCTATACCGAAGCCTTTCAGGCTCCGGTTTCGCCGGTACCCTTGCCTTCTTACAGGGACAGGTCGAGCAGGCATTGGAGCTTTTTGAACATGACCTTGATCAGCTCAACAAGTACGCAGGGAGCGAGGGTACTTTTTTCTTCAATATCACAGGATTATTCTGCATCCTCTCTCTTCTGATCCGTAATACAGAGCAAGATCGTTTCCTTATCCGTCGCGCTGTTGCCCTAGTCCTAGAGCGTTGTAAGGGATGCCCAGAGGAGGTTCCCTTCCGTTTTATAGATGCCTATGTCAGGAGTGTTGACGGCACCCTGCCGGATATGCGGGTGCTGACAGATCAGCTCAAAACAGAGGAACGCTGTTTGAGTTCTTTGATGGCAGTTCTGTCCCTTTACTGGATGGGTGTGGAGATACCTGAAGAGTTTCAGAACGATATCTTATCACTCTACCAACAGGCAGAAAAAAATGATTTCTTCTGGCTGGCTATGGAAGGCGCGGAATTACTGAGCGCCCTTGATTCCGAGCAAGAAAATCTGGCTGAAGCAGCAAAAAAATTGCGGGAGAGAAACAACTGCATCTCCATTGTCCATATCATCTCAACGGATAAAACCTCCTGGAAGCAGAGCTTACAAGATCTTATCACGGTCACCAGCCGTTCTCGAAAACCGGAAAAAACCAGCCGACTGGTCTGGCTGGTAGAATTTGACGGCGAAAACCTGACGCTTTCAACCAAGGAACAGAAAAGAAAAGGTGTTGGAAAATGGAGCAAGGGCAGAGGAATCGGTCTGAACAGGCTCATGCAGCCTGAAGATTTTGATTTTCTGACTGAGCAGGATCTGAAGATCTGCATGGCCATACGCCAAGTCGGAGATATCAACGCCCGCAACGGCGGCTGTGAATTCGACATGAATGAGGCTTTGCCTGCTTTGGTCGGGCACCCTCTCGTTTTCCTTGAAAAGTCAGGAAAAATTCCTGTTGAGATCGTGGCCGGTGAACCGGAGCTGATGGTTGAAGAGCAGGACGAGCATCTCTTTATCCATTTTCTTCAGGATATCGGTGAAGGCAAGGTGACGGTTTGGCCGGAAACCCCCACCCGCTTTCGCGTCATGGAGATCAATGACGAGCACAAGAGGGTTGCCGAAATAACCGGTCGTGACGGGTTGCGCATCCCCATTTCCGCCAGCGCCCAGGTGCTCAATGCAATCGGAAACATTGCCTCTTTTATGACGGTCCATTCCTCTATCAATGTGGGGTCAGCAGAACAGGGTGTACATGTTGTTGAGTCTGACTCCACTATTCATCTGCACATTATTCCCTACGGGAGCGGGTTCCGCCTGGAGATGTTTGTCCAACCCTTTTCCCGGCGTGGCCCCTACCTGAAACCGGGAGCCGGTGTGGCCAACCTCATGGCTGAGGTCGACAAACGACGGATGCAGACCCGCAGAAACCTGCTGCTTGAGGAAGAAAAAGCGCGGGAGGTGGAAGAGAGCTGTCCCATTCTTGACCTTGCCGTTGATCTGGAGCAGGAAAATGACCGGGAATGGCATATGCTGGATCCTGAAGAATGCCTCCAAGCCTTGCTGGAACTGGAGGAAATTCGCGATCGAGTCGTGCTAGAATGGCCTGAAGGAGAAAAACTTGCCGTGCGCAGACGGGCTGGTGTGAATCAGCTCAATCTCAATATTCGCACCTCGCAACAGAACTGGTTCTCCCTGTCCGGTCATGTCAAGGTGGATCAGGATGAAGTTATTGATCTGAAATCATTACTGGATAAAATTCGCGAATCACACAGCCGTTTTATCCCCTTAGGGAAAGGACAATTTCTCGCCCTGACCCAGGAATTTCGCGATCGCCTTGAGGATCTGATTCAATTCGGAGACACCAAGGGCCCCAAAGATGCGGGAGATGATGAGATCCAAGTGCATCCGCTGGCGGCACTGGCTCTGGACGACCTGACCCGCCAAGCCAATACCAAAACGGATGATGGGTGGCGAGAGCAGCTGAAACGCATAGAATTTGTGCAGGATTTTGTCCCTGAAATACCATCCACACTCCAGGCTGAACTCCGTGATTATCAGGCAGAGGGTTTTGTCTGGATGGCCCGCCTGGCCCATCTCGGTGTCGGGGGTTGCCTTGCTGACGATATGGGCCTTGGCAAGACCCTGCAATCGTTAGCTGTTATTCTTGATCGCGCTGAAACCGGCCCCAGCTTGGTTATCGCCCCCACTTCGGTCTGCCTGAACTGGGAACAGGAAGCAGCCCGCTTCGCCCCGACCCTGACCCTGGTTACTCTCTGCGGCGGGGACAGAGAGGCCATTGTCCAAGGCCTAGGAAAACGAGACATTCTTGTTACCAGCTATACCTTGCTTCAGCAGGAGGTGGAACTGTTAGAAACGATTTCCTGGCAAACGGTTGTCTTGGATGAAGCCCAGTCCATTAAAAATGCGGCAACCAAGCGGTCCAAGGCTGCCATGCGCCTGAATGCCAAGTTTCGCCTTATCACCACTGGTACACCCATTGAGAACCACCTCGGTGAGCTGTGGAATCTCTTCAACTTTATTAATCGTGGCCTGCTCGGTACCTATAAACAATTCAATAGCCGCTTCGGCATTCCCATTGAAAAACACCAGGACCACGCAGCCCGCCGCCAGCTGAAAAAACTGATCCGCCCCTTTATGCTCCGCCGTATTAAATCCGAGGTTTTGGACGAACTGCCGCCTCGAACGGAGATCACCCTGCGGGTGGAAATGAAGAAATCGGAAATGCAATTTTACGAGGCGATTCGTCAACAGGCTATTGAGAATATTGAGAGCAACGGCCAGAAGAGCGGGCGTCATCTCCAAATTCTCGCTGAAATCATGCGCCTGCGTCGGGCCTGCTGTAATCCGAAACTCATTGATGAACACACCAAGATTGCCTCAAGCAAACTTCGAGTCTTTGCCGAAGTGGTGGAAGAGTTGCTGGAATCACATCATAAGGCCTTAGTTTTCAGTCAGTTTACTGGTCACCTTGCCCTGATCCGTGAACATCTTGACAGAGAAGGAATCTCCTATAAATACCTGGACGGCACCACTCCGGCCAGGGAACGTATCAAACGGGTCGATGCCTTCCAAGCCGGTGACGGCGATCTTTTCCTGATCAGCCTCAAGGCGGGCGGACTTGGCCTCAACCTTACCGCGGCTGATTATGTTATCCATATGGACCCCTGGTGGAACCCAGCTGTGGAAGATCAGGCGGCAGATCGTGCCCATCGCATCGGTCAAACACGTCCGGTAACGGTGTATCGTCTGGTCACGACGGATACTATTGAGGAAAAAATCGTTAAGCTCCATCATGAAAAACGGAACCTAGCCAATTCTCTGTTGGAAGGTACAGACTCAGGTGCCCGCGTCAGTGCGGATGAATTACTTGAGTTGATTCGAGCGAGTTAAGTACCGCCGGAGGAACGGTCAGGTTGCCTTCTCCTCCGGCTTCTTTTTCTTCTTTCTTTCACTGGTTCGGGTGCCGCCGGCCATCTCACCCCCGGTATCCTGTAGCGGATATATCTTCCACGAAATAAATGTGCTGACGCCCAAGGGACGCTCTTTCTTCCTTGTCCCGGAGGGACATTCGGTAATAGCCCCGTGATTTATCGCGGGGCATAGTCCGACCGCGCGCGCCTTTGGCGCGTCGGCTGGATTTGCCTTGTTATATTTCACATTCTGACCACGAAACATTCGCATAGATACTTCGTCGCATAATTTGACCATCCACATATATTCTCAGGTGCGTTGTTACGTCATGGTGATTGTAGTCATTATTTGCGACATGAACTACAGCTGTACCCTGCGATAATTTCGCTAGTTTTACACCTAAATGATTCCATCTTCCACGTGTTGTGTGCGTGGGGTTGATTAGAATATCAAATGGAAGGCTTCGCCCATTTTTGACGGAACCGTCTTTTTTAAAAGCATCAACTTCTCCACATATAGCAAATGAACATTCACGTTTTTTTATCTTATGTGTTCTTTTAGGCCAAGCATTTTGAAGCTGATCTAGCTCATTCGCCGTTGGACTTGTTGCGAATATTTGTGGTGGCATCTCAATATGCTTTGAATCTGAAACAAGCCATGGGACAGATTTGCGTTTTGCGTTTTCCGTTTCCTGTTTCTATGAACGCGAATACGCCGCTATTTAACTTCTTTGAAACCTCCCTATAGCTTGGGTGATTATGGCAATTACCTGGCAAGACAATAAGGTCAGCTTTGCATTCGCTGACAAATGACAGAATTTCATTTTTGGTGGCATCATCAAGCGGTGAAACTGCACAGATTCTCATCGCACCCTTCGTGAAATATAACGCCGCCAATCAGCCGCGCAGGTTTTTTGCGTCGGCTGAATTGGCCTTGTTATGCGATTTTTGCCAATATGCCAATGATGCCTCGGCAAACATTTTAAATGATTCGTCTGACAAAAAACTCCGTTTAGGAATCACATGAAATAGATAGCCAGATATCCTCAACAATAGATAGGAGCCAATAACTTTCACTTCTTGTATGCCATCCCACTTCCTTAGACCCTCATTTGCTTTTGTTTTTTCATGCAATCCTTCAGTTGTTATTTTATAGTTGTGCTCGCCTAGAATGCCATTATTTTCATTAGAAGTTGCCAGAATAAATATAAATGAAATTATTACCCCGGCAAGCATTCCTATTACTCCGCCGCCGATACAAGCCAGTATTAAAGCAAACCAGTTATTTAAGGAATTAGGAATACCATGCTTCCAAAGGATAAAGGCAAAGATCAATGCGGCGATTGACAACATAGTGATATACGTTGATCTCATTCTTGGCAAGACCGCTATATTGAACTTGATAAGATCAAGGCGATTTATATTTGTGGTTACTTCCATATTTTCTTCTCGCATAACGTGAAATTCAGGGGCCCGCGCTTTTTGCGGGTCCGCTGGAATGTTTTGTTAGCAAAATTATTTATTTATCTTCATGCAATGTAGTTATTTACTATGAAGAAACAGGCAAAAATAAAAAATGGCATTATTGCACCAGTGCATATCACGATATTTTCATCTTTTTTAGTCATTTCTTTAGTAGGGTATTTCCACAGTGTAACAATTTTCAAAACGATGAAGCCTAGATAGTAAAACACTATGTTTACAAGAAACATAAATATAAACATCTTTAAGACATGCCAAATTGCTTTAAGTATATCTTCTGTGTCAATCATTCTATTATTATTTCATTGCTAACGCCTAATTAACAGGCAAAAAATGGTTGGCTAAAATAAGTGAACGTAGTGAACAAAAAGCCAACTGTTTTTTGTCCTTGTTTAATTTCTTGTTAGCTGTTGCTACATTGAGCCTCAAATTCTGACTTTTTAAGTGTTGCTAGTTTTAAACTTACCATTGAGTTCATGAAGGCAATTCCAATACCTGCCAGATACCAAGGTGTGAATACAGGATTAGATGCTGCCTGCAATATTACCGCCCATGATTCAATTAGCAAAGACTCCAAATTTACTAAAGATACATCAGCGAAGTTGCCTCCAGTAGTCATTGCATAAGAAGCAAAAGCCAGAAAAAGGTAAGTAAATACTAAGTTAAATGTAATTGACGGAATGCTTGAAATAGACAAACCAGGCCAAGACCAGTTGGATTTTAACTTATTGAAAAACGATACAAGTATTAGAGCTAATATCAGAGTTATGGCTAAATAAACTTGATGAAGAGGATTTGATATTGGCCTTAAACCGAATAAGATCATCAGTGCTATGTGATAGGCAAACATAAGTTTAAAATCCAAAGACATATTCTTCGGATCATTATCCTTATTTTGATCATCCAGTTTTCTTTTTATTGACTCGAACATCCATACTCCGAAAAACAGCTAACAGTATCAATAAGTGAAAACTTTCCTTTCCATGCTATTGCCTGAATAGACACCGGGATTTTCCTCGTGTCCTACTATACAATTGTTAAGATCGCAATCACAAAAAGCAACGTAGGCAGATCAGGCAGAGCGAAGCGATCTCCCGCCCCACTGCTTTCCTTTCACACGAAACCCCGCAATCGTAACATATCTGACACTGGTCAGGATCAATACCTGACACTCGTCAGGATCAACACCCGACACTGGTCAGGGTTAGCACCTGACGCTGGTCAGAATCTGCATGCGACCATGCAATCCGGGAGCCGGAAAATACTTGTTCGTATATTTCGATTTTTCCGATTTTATCTCTTGCGCTCTCTGTTTGAAAGATTTACTTTGAAAATAGGTGATACCGGTAAGATACCGGTAAGCGGCAGTATAAAAGTATACATTCAACACAAGGAGCGTGTCATGCCGATCCAATACAAGGTCATTCCGAACTACCTGACAAATCCCCCCTCCTACCTTGCACGACCGATTGCTCGAAATACACTGGACTATGACGGCCTAGCAGCGCAGATCAACCTACATAACCCGACCATCCCGGCAGCCACTGCCAAGGCGGTGCTTGAGGCATTTCGGGAAGAGGTGATTCGCCAGCTTGCCAACGGCAACACCATCAATCTTGCCGGGTTTATGTCCTTTATCACCACCCTACCTGCCCGCCTAGATCTGCCGACGGACGATCTTCCTCTTGACCCTGTTGATGTCAAGGCAAAGCCGTCTGTTGTTCTGAAGCAGGAAGTAACGCAGCAGGCAAAATACGAGCGTCTCCCGTATTCGAAAAAGACTCCTGATATCGGTGCGGCTTATGACACAAACAGCAACATTGCCGACTGGATTCGCCCGGATTACGGGTTCCGTTTGGACGGCTCCAATATCGGTTTTGATGCCACAGACCCGACCCAGGGCGTTTTCCTGACCGATGCTGAGGACAATGTTGTGCAGCAGACAAAGGTCAGCCTTAACGATCCCTCAAAAATCATCATCACGCCTGCATTCGGCGGGGAGCCTGCGGTGTCCCCCAATGTTGAAAAGACCATTGCGGTGCGCTCACGATATACGAAAAATGGACAGCTACGAACAGGCGAGTATTCCAAGCATCTGCGCTCCACCAACGTTGTCACGACGGAACAGCCCAAGTTGTTTGTTATTGGAGATAATACAAATGGTCCGTTGGTGGTGAGCGACTATTCCGGCGATCAGGTGATGTGCAGATTTGAGGCGGTCTATCGGACAGATGATCAGATCTCCCTTGCTGTCGGCCCTCTGGAAGGACCGCTCGGCCTGAAGGTGATTATTCCTCCGGCAGGGGGTGACATGGTGCTGACCGGTCTGGATGATGATGTGACAGTGAATTTCATTGACGACGGCTCCTACGATCTGTTCGTCGCAAGCCTACTTTCCTATGGACGATACATGCTGGAGGTTTGTGATCTTTCAACGGTCGGAGGCGCGTAGCTGATCAGCGAGTTAATCAAACAGAATCAAGGGAGACGGCGAGTTATTGACAGGCAACAAAGTGCCCCGGTTCAACCTCAAGCAAATCAGGTACCCCAGCTCGGCAGGCATTTTGGCAGCGTCCGCATCGAGGATGAAATGCGCAACCGGTCGGCAGGTTGCCGATATCAGCAACTTCGCTAAAGGTATCCATCTTCATCTTGATATTCGGGTCCGGGTTAGGTACCGAGGCCAACAGAAGTTGCGTGTAGGGATGAAGGGGATTATCGAAGAGTTCTCTTGTCGGGGCGATTTCAACAATACGCCCGGCGTACATCACAGCAACCCGGTCACAGATGTGACGAACCACGCTCAGGTCGTGGGCGATAAAAAGATAGGCCAGCCCGAGCTCTTCCTGCAAATCATCTAGGAGGTTGATAATTTGAGCCTGAACCGAGACATCAAGGGCTGAAACAGCTTCGTCGGCAACCACCAATGTAGGCTCCATAATGAGCGCACGAGCGATACCGATACGCTGCCGCTGGCCACCGCTGAAAGCATGAGGATAGCGGACCTTGTGCTCCGGCTTTAACCCAACCTTTTTGAGAATCATCCTGACTCGATCATCAAGCTCCCTTCCCTTGGCCAGTTTATGGATCAGTATGGGCTCGGCAATAATCTGACCCACAGTCATGCGCGGATTGAGGGAGTTGAAGGGATCCTGAAAAATCATCTGCATATGCTTGCGAAGTGGCTTTAGCTTGGCTTCGCTCAGGGTAGCCAAATCAACAGAATTGCCTGTTCCGTTGTGATCAAAGAATATCTCTCCCTGAGTCGGCGAGAAAGCCCGCAAAATCGTGTGCGCTGCGGTTGTCTTGCCGCATCCTGACTCACCGACTAAACCAAGCGTTTCGTTGGCATGGATGCTGAAGCTGATCTTGTCCACCGCCTTGACCGTACCAACCCGCCTTCTGAAAAAACCTTGGCTGTAGACTGGAAAATATTTTTTTAGGTTCCTGACGCTGAGAAGAGGTAAGCTCATACTGGCGCTCCTGGCAGTTCTCTGATGCGAAAGCAGGCCGCCTCCCGTTCCGTGCCAAAGGTTTCAAGGGGCGGAACAGCCTGACTGTCACAAAGACCGGTTGTGCAATGCGGACAGCGGGGATGAAAAGGGCAGCCGTCGGGAAGCTCGCTCAGGCTCGGCACTGTTCCTTTTATTGAAGGAAGGCGTTCATCTTCAAGGTGTAATCCAGGCAGGGATTGGAGCAGCCCCTGCGTATAGGGATGCAAAGACGACTGCATGATATCGCGCATAGGTCCTTTCTCAACGATACGACCGAGATACATGACGGCCACATCATCGGCGACCTGAGCCACCACCCAAGATCATGGGTAATGAGGAGAACAGAGTTGCCTTCCTCCCGCTGAAGTTTCTTCATCAAAGCCAAAATTTGTGCCTGAATAGTCACGTCAAGGGCAGTGGTGGGCTCATCAGCAATCAGCAATTCCGGTTCCGCCAGCATGGCCATAGCAATCACCACCCGCTGCCGCATCCCACCAGACAACTCAAAAGGATACTGCCGGATACTCCGTTCCGGTGCAGGAAAACCGACCCGCCCCAGCATCTTGATGGCCTTTTTTCTTGCCTCTTTTTTTCCTATTTTTCGGTGCAAAAGCAACACCTCACAAAGCTGATTACCGATGGTATGCACCGGTGAAAGGGCGGTCATGGGTTCCTGAAAAATCATAGAAATCCGGTTGCCGCGAATTGTATATAACCTGTCATCTTTGTCACTTAATCGGGCAATATCGATGGTCCTGCCGTCCTGACCATTGAAGAGAATCTCACCGCCCGTCATTTCACCGGGCTGCTGAATCAGCCGGAGGATCGAGAGGCCGGTAACACTTTTGCCGCTGCCTGATTCGCCAACCAAGGCAACAATCCTGCCGCGCGGAATGGAAAGGCTCACATCATGAACAACACGAATTTCGCCCTCCTCAAGGTGAAAGGCAACACGAAGATCTTTTATTTCCAGAATATTATCAGACATGGCCTATCTTGCATTATAGGGGTCAGCGGCATCCCGAAGGCCGTCGCCGATAAAATTGAAGCAGAGCACAATCAGGATAATCATAAGCACGGGCAGCAACAGCCAAGGATAATTTTTCACAACCTGCATGCTCATGCAATCCTGGAGCATCACGCCCCAACTGATGGTGGGTGGCTTCAAACCAAGACCGAGGAAAGAAAGGCTGGTTTCGCCGAGGATCATCCCCGGTACGGTCATGGTTAACGAGACGATGATATGACTGGTAAAGCCGGGCACAAGATGGAGGAAGATAATACGGCCATGACCGGCTCCCATCAGGCGGGCAGCCAAGGCGTAATCTTCTTCCCGCAGGCTGAGAATTTTCCCCCGGACAACCCGTGCCATGCCGGTCCATCCTACCAACGAGAGAATGACGGTGATGCCGAAGTAGACCTGGAGATTGGACCAGCCGCGAGGCAAAGCAGCTCCCAGAACAAGCCAGAGGGGCAGCTTGGGAAAGGCATCAATCACCTCGATCAGACGCTGAATCAGCGTGTCGGTCCAACCGCCGAAATAGCCGGAAATGCCGCCGATACTCACGCCAAGAATAAACGAAATCACAAGAGCAGCCACACCAATGGACAGGGATATCCGGGTGCCGAGTAAAATCCTGCTGAAGATATCCCGCCCGAATTTATCAGCACCGAAAAAAAAGAATTTCTGGGCACCTGCCCCCTCTTCCCCTTGGCGTACTCCAAAAAAATGAATTCGTGTCGGAAGCAGGCCCAGCAATTTGTACGCATAGTCTCTGGTAAAAAAGCCTAATGGCACATAGGTATCCGGAGTAAAATGATAATACCTCTTCAGAGTGACGGGATCGATCTGCTGGATAAAGGCATCAGCATAGAATCCCCGCTCAAGGCTGAACTTGGGCGGCATGGGTGGCGCATAGATATAGCGCACATCTTTGTCATACGGGGTGTTGACAGCAAAGCTGTCAGCAAAGACCGCCAGAGTGTACAGACCCCCGATCAGCAGCAAAGCGACTGTGGCCAGCCGATGCCGGTTGAAACGCAGGGAAATGAGCTGCCATTGGCTCAGGGAGCCAATATTTTTGTTCATTTCCACCCTCCAGCAGTTCGAATACGCGGATCAAAGATGATCAGCATAATATCGCTGAACAGGGTACCCAGCACACTGAGTAAACTCAGGAGCATGAGGATGGAACCGGCTAGATACATGTCCTGCTGCATAACCGCATTCAGCTGCATGGGTTCAATAGTCGGCAGACTCAGGACAATGGCGATTATTGCCCCGCCGGAGATGAGTTCCGGAAAAATGTTGCCGATCCCGGAGATAAACGGATTGAACGCGAGACGGATGGGATACTTGAAGAGCAACTTCATAGGCCGGAGGCCCTTGGCCCGTGCCGTGACCACGTAGGGCTTCTGCAACTCGTCCAGCAGGTTGGCCCGCATGACCCGGATCATGCCAGCGGTACCAGCTACACCTTGCACAAAAATAGGAAGCCAGATATGGCGCAGTAGGTCCATCACCTTACCTTGACTCCACTCGCTCTGGGTAGCGTACTCAGGGGAAAAAAGTCCAGATACGCTGATCCCGAACCAGGACTCGGCAGCGAACATCAGCAGCAAGGCCAACAAAAAGCCGGGAATGCACATACCAATGAATCCACCCACGGTAAAAAGATAATCAAAGAACGAATACTGGCGCACTGCCGAATAAATACCTATGGGCAAAGCCACCGCCCAAGTGAAGAGTATGGTACTCAGAGAGATGAGAAAGGTGAAAAGCAGGCGGTCACCTACCTTGTCATTCACCGGTTTAAGATCCATCATGGAACGCCCCATATTGCCCTGCAGCAGCCCCTCATCTTTCCCCTCATGGGTAGCAAACCAATCCAGCCCGATCCACCAGGCGTAGCGGTCCCAGGCTGATTCGTCGATGCGAAAAAGGGTTTTCATCTCATCAATCTCTTTCTGGTTGACATCACCGCCCGCTTCCTGCATCTGCATGATTTTGCTACTGATGGCATCGCCGGGTGGCAGTTCGATAACCACAAAAGTGATGATGGAGATCAAAATCAAGGTCGGAATCATGATCAGCAGGCGGTGGCCGACAAAGGGAAATCGAAAAATGAGTATGATCAGCAGAAGCAGCAGGGCCAGCCAGATGCCATAGCGGATGAGCGGCCCGATAAGGGAAGCGGCAGACCGGGAAAGTGGAGTAGTAACGGCAGGGGCAGAGGGCGTAGGCTGCTCAGGCTGCTGCACCCCAATACCGTGAAGCGGGCGCACCGGCGTGATATGAGACAGTTCATGGGTAATGTCCCTAATCTCGGCGGCGCTCATCTTGGGTTCGGCATAGCACCACGTTTCCAGCCCCAGATTGGCCGGACTCTGGAAAGGCCAGGAATACACTCCTTTGAGCGGTACATTTTTCACCCCATTCTTGACGACGGCCAGAGTAGGAAGTGGCGTAGTAATATTGAGGACATAAACATTTTCATCTGTCAACTTAAGCAGCTCACCAAAAAGGGTACGCCGTTCGGCAAAGGTAGGGGCTTGTTTGATCTGTTCATTCAGCAGGAGTGCTTGATACAGGGGATGCTCTTTGGCGAGTGGAGTGCCGCGAACAGTTCCCCCTTTGTTGAACATACCGCCTGAAGCATACCAAGTGGCATTGCGGATGGCGAAATTTGATTCCGAGTTGAGAGGACAGTAATACCGCAGATCAAGGAGAGGAAAATAGGCTCCGTAGCCTCCCCATACGCTTATATCATGAATGCCCGCTACTTTTTCGACATAAAAAAGGGAGCGATCCTGAGCACGCATACGTGCATGAATCCCTATCTGCCGCCAGTCTTCGACGATAAATTGACCTGCGCCTTCACCGGTAAAGGCGCAGTAATTTATATCAAAAAGCAGCGAGGGACCGCCGGGAAAACGGCGAAATCCGTCAGGATCCCGTTCAGTCAGACCTATAGTGTCAAGCATTTCTTCGACTTTTGCCGAATCAAAACGGCTGTAGTTTTGTTGTAACGTAGAAAAATGGAAAGGTGAGGTTGAGGCGGGACCGACAGCATGGGGACTTCCCTTGCCGCCGAACAGGGCCTGAATAATGGTCTGCCTATCCACGGCAAGTGAGAGGGCTTGGCGAAAGCGTTTATCAGCAAGCAGTTTGGCCTTATCAGTTGCTTCTCGGTCTCCTTCTGGAACCCGGCGGTTCAAGTTGAAGGCCATAGCCCAGGTGCTGCCGCCTCCATTCGTCCAGTGATGCAGCTGGTAACCGTAGGTCTGCCGTTGCCGCATGAGCAGGGTGTAATCTTCATTCCGAAGGTAGCGTGCCTGGACAGTCACCTCTCCCTGAGCAGCCGAAATAACGACCATGTCTTTGGATTTCTCCGTCGCTACCATCCGATCCATATAAGGAAGCTGCCGTCCTTCGGTATCCACGCCCCAGTAATAGGGATTGCGAACCATCGTATCAGGCGGGGTTATTTGCTCGGTCCGCCTGATCCAAGGGGCTATACTCGGCCGTTCCACCCGATTGCGTACCATCATGTAGACAGCCCGTTTACTGATCAGATTATGCCGTTGCATGACATCCTGAATACGCTGCTGATCACCCAATTCGGGATGATAAAGGAGCAGGAAATGGCGAGGCGACTGGGTCATATAATACCCGGCAGAAGAGGCGAGCGTTGCAAGAAAGGTGAAATAGGGGTCCGCAAAGGCGAAGACAACGGTCTGCGGGTCGGGAGCCTCCACAGTCATAGGTTTGCCGCGATGAAGATACTTTGACATAGGGCCGTCGGGACTGACACTCTTGTCGCATTGCTCATGCTCCCACCAGTAGAGGATATCCGCCGAGGTGAAAGGGTGGCCATCACTCCACTTCATCCCTTTGCGGAGCGTAAAGGTGAAGCGGCGGCCATCTTTACTGATGCTCCAACTCTTGGCAACATTGGGGACAAGAGGAAATCCTTGGGGACTGAAACGCACCAAATGTATAGGAGTAACCCGTGGACCGGGAAAACCGTTGAGTCTATACATGGTACCGCCATAATTGCTCACGCCATGGAGTCCCTGAAGGACCAGCGGCTCCTCCCCTACCCGTTTCGCCACTGGCGGGAGTTCTCCCTTTTCCACGAATGACGTTAAAATCGGTGATTCCTCCTTGGGATACCATGCGGCATTTTTTCCCTCACTGTAATCCACACTCACCTGCACGCGCATGATATGGTCAGGATCAACAGACTGATCTTCGAGCACAGCGAGCTCCGCTTCCCGAGCTTTCTGATCAGAAGAAAAGGAGGAGCTAGCAGTGTTGGTAGTCAGTGAAGGCGAGAAGAGAACACTACAAAAGAAAAAAAGCAAAAGGAGACTGGTAACGCCTAGAAATAGACGCAAAACAATCCCTCCAATGGCAGGAAACATACTCATAATATCAGTCGAGACGTAACGCTATCTATCCAAGCTCAGAAGATCATCCAAATTATCAGGATCAAGCACCCATAGATGTGAGACTTTTCGGTAAAGCACTTCCCTGTTGACAAAATAACGATCTATCAACTTGGTAATCGCTGATTCTGGCTTTCCCTGCCAATATCCGTCTTCTGTTGCAGCAAGAATATACGATTTAATCCTGATCGGAAAGTCGGCGTCCTTACGCATATATTCAAGTATATGGTTGAACCCGCTGATTGAAATATACATCCATAACATGCCGAAGCACCGAAATCGAAACTCGATATCCGTTTTGGTCCATTTCTTTTGAATCCCTCCACGCTTCCATTGATGCCATACAGACACCTCAGGATTGAGCATTTTCAGCATGTTACTGTTGGGCACAGCAAACCATCTATGCCCACCCTCCTGAAATCCGTTTATCCGGTAAAAGAGCTTCTCCCATTGGGTGGGCTCAAAACTGTCCGGAGCAACAGAAACCCAGAAAAGAACAGCCTTTTCAAGCAGGCATTGGTCAACCCCGCTCAAAGCAAACATAAAATCATAGATACCGTTGCTTGAAACGATTATCTTTACATGTTTGTACGTTTCCCCCAATTCATTCAAATCGCTGACAATCTGCGCTCGTTTCCTGTCCATATTGGCGGGAATATATTTTTCCCAAATGAAAGCCTTGGAAGAAAACTCCGGGACATTCAGACAACGCACATAGATATCAGTGCCGTACCTTTTCATGAGGCTCGGCAGGGCAAATCGTATTTGTCCAGGCACACCGTTTATTCCGGGTATAAAATACAGGGCCGTCTCAGCAGATCTATTGCCGTATTCAAAAAAATCATCGTAAAACTGCCTGTAATCATTGCGGAGCGATGTTGTGCAGGCTGTTACGAATTTCTTTGTATATAACTGGTAATCTTTCATAAATATTATTTTTTCAAATACTTAGTATATAGCTCCAGAAAAACTGTCATGATCTCAATGCAGAACAATGCAGAATGTCAAAATGGGTTTACCTTACCCACCTTTATCGACCATTAGCGACATTACCGACCGTTCCCGCCCCCAAACCGCTTCTTCCGTTTAACCTCAGCTTGACGCATCTGCACGGACAAACATCGCGGTCCAAAGGAGTCCTTCACCTTTTGGAAGAACTCCGAGCAGGGACGAACAGTGATATCCTTCATGGGCAGAATATCCACCTCACCCCTTCCATCAAAATGAAGAGTCAGCTTAATGGGAGCTGAGCCGTGGAATTGATAGATCAGCTCCTTAAGTTCGATGAGCTGGTTCCGTCCGATCCTATCGGCAGGCAGGCGGATCGAAGCCTGCTCGGTAAATTGCTCCACAGCCTTATCCAGCGAATAGATGTCTTCAGCAATAATCTTCGCCCCTCGCTCTCCCTGCTGGACCGTGCCGAGGACAATCAAAGGCTCGTCTTTGCCGAGATAATGTGAGCAGCGGGCAAAGGTCTCCGGGAAGACAATCACCTCAACACTGGAACTCATATCCTCCAGCACGGTAAAGGCCATGCGGTCGCCTTTTTTGGAGATATGCTCCTTATACTGCTGGATCAGCCCGCCGACCCGAACAACCTGCCCTTCCCGCCGATTCTCCAAAGCCTCAATATCCGCATCAGCAACCATGCGAATCGTATCAATTACCCCGTCCAAAGGATGACCAGTAAGAAAAAAACCAATGGTCTCCTTTTCATAGGAAAGCTTTTTTAATTGCGGCCACTCGTCTATATCGGGAAATTTAATTTCAGCGGTGGTCGTACTTTCCTCCTTGCTTCCGCCCACAGCGAACAGGCTCATCTGGCCGCTCAGGCGATCCCGCTGCACAGCCTTGGCCTGCTCAAGGGCCTGGTCCAGCACCTCCATGAGCTGGGCTCGTTTCACCTGTACAAAGTCAAAGGCTCCGGCCTTGACCAAATTTTCCAAAACCTTCCGGTTAACCTTACTGGAATCAATCCGACCGCAAAAATCAGCCAGCGAGGAATACGGGCCGTTTTCCTCGCGCTCCCTTATCATGGAATCCAAGGCTGCACCGCCCACATTTTTGACTGCTGCCAGCCCAAAACGAATCCGATCATTGATGACTGTAAAATCATGGTATGATTCATTGACATCCGGCGGCAGGACCGGGATGGACATCTGCTTACATTCGTTGATATACTTGACCACCTTATCCGTGTTATCCACATCACAGGACAGCAGGGCTGCCAGAAACTGTGCCGGATAATGGGCCTTGAGATAGGCGGTCTGGTAGGCGATCAGGCATAGGCGGCCGAATGAGATTTATTAAAGCCATAACCCGCAAATTTAGCCATAAGATCAAAGACATAAGCGGCCTTTTCTTTAGGTATATTATTACCCTCAGCCCCGGCCATGAACTTACCCCGTTCTTCCTCCATGACCTCGGGGATCTTCTTACCCATAGCACGACGCAGAATATCCGCATCACCCAGGCTGTACGAGGCCAGAATATTGGAGATCTTCATGACCTGTTCCTGATAAACAATAACGCCGTAGGTCTCTTTCAGGACAGCTTTAATCTGGGGCAGAGGGTATTCTGGGGGACGGCGACCATGTTTGGTTTCGACAAACTGATCGACCATGCCGGAATCCAACGGACCGGGCCGATACAGAGCCACCAGGGCGATCAGGTCGGTAAACTGCTCTGGAGCCATCTTGACCAGCAGCTCCCGCATCCCGTCGCTCTCCAGCTGAAACACACCCAAACTGTTGCCCGCACACAACAGATCATAGGTGCGCTGATCATCCATAGCAATCTTACTTAAATCGATCCAAGTGCCGATATCCAGCTCAATGAGCTTCAGTGCCCGATCAATAACAGTCAGGGTCTTAAGGCCGAGAAAATCGAACTTGATCAGTCCGGTCATCTCGGTGTACTTCATGTCAAACTGGGTCAGTATTTCCTTTTTGGAGCCAACACAGACCGGTAGATATTCCACCATCGCCTTGGGCGACACCACCACCCCGGCGGCATGGGTGGACTTGTGGCGGGACAGACCCTCCAGAGTCTGGGCCACCTTGAGCAGTTCCCGAACAGCGGGATCCTGCTGCATGGCATCACGGAGACGGGATTCCTTATCAATGGCCTTTTTCAGGGTGATTTTCAGCTCATCCGGGACCAACTTGGCGATCCGGTCCACCACCGGCAGAGGCACCTCTAAAACCCGGCCCACGTCCCGGAGCACAGCCCGAGCCTTCATGGAACCATAGGCCACAATCTGGGCCACATGGTCATCGCCGCCATACTTGCGACGGACATAGTCAATTACCTCGTCCCGTCGTTCCTTACAGAAATCCACGTCAAAGTCAGGCATGGAGACCCGCTCCACGTTCAGGAAGCGCTCGAAAAGCAGGCCGTAAGGAATGGGATCGATATCGGTGATGGACATACAAAAAGCGGCCAGACTACCCGCTCCGCTCCCACGACCTGGTCCCACCGGAATTTTTTGGCTCTTGGCCCAGTTGATAAAATCGGCAACAATGAGGAAGTAGCCGGAGAACCCCATCTCCTGAATAACCTTGATTTCCATTTCCAACCGATCACGGTACTGCTGCTCCAACTCCGGGAGAACCTCCTGCAGGCTGCGGAGATGCTCAAGGCGGGTATCCAGGCCGTCCCGGCAGGCTTTTTCAAACAGGCTTTCCAGGGATTCATTCTCCGGCACCGGGAAAATGGGAAAATGATTCTCATTGAATTCAAGCTCAAGATTGCAACGGTCAGCCACTTCCAGGGTATTGGCTAAGGCCTCCGGGCAATAACTGAACTGCTTGGCCATGACATCCGGCGACTTGAAATACAGTTCATCCGTGGAAAACCTGAAACGATTGGGATCGTTGATGGTCTTACTGGTCTGAATACAGAGCAGAACCTCGTGGGCGTAGGACTCGTCCTGATTGAGGTAATGGCAGTCATTGGTGGCCACCACCTTGATGCCCAGATCATTACCCAGCTCCAGCAACCCGTCGTTGACCGTTCTCTGCTCCGGGATGCCGTTTTCCTGGATCTCGAAATAGAGGCGATCACCGAAAACCTGTTGTAAGCCCAAGGCCTTTTCCTTCGCCTTATCCAGCCCCTGATGGGTGATGGTCCAAGGAATCTCGCCGTGCAGACAGGCGGTCAGGGCAAGCAGGCCCTCCTGATGGGCAAAAAGCAACTTGCGGTCGATGCGGGGCCTATAATAAAATCCGGCAGTCTGGGCGATGGAGGCCAGCTTCATCAGGTTGCGATAGCCGGTCTCGTTCATTGCCAGCAGCACGATATGGAAATTATGACCTGCGCTCTTATTATGAACAAGATGGTCGGTCTCCGAAATATAGAACTCGCAGCCGACCAGGGGTTTGACCCCGGCCTTATTGGCCTTGGTATAGAACTCCAAGGCTCCGTACATGGCCCCGTGGTCGGTGACTGCCACAGCGTCCATGCCGTAGGACTGGGTTTTAGCAATCAGATCGCCGAGACGGATGGCCCCGTCGAGCATGGAGTACTGGGTATGGACGTGGAGATGGACAAAGGGGGTGTTCATGGTGTTAATTTCCTCAAAAAACAAATACGTATCAACATATCACAGGCGTTCTTTTTTCAATTGTATAATCAGATCATCAGATGGATATCCGTCGGCAGGAATCCCTTTATCTTTCTGATATTCACGGATTGCTTTTCTGGATTTCAGCCCTACCATGCCGTCAATTTTATCTTTGTAATATCCCAACGATGAAAGAATATTCTGTATCAGTAAAGCATCTTGACGAGATAAATTTGTATCTCTCTGTTTATTCAACCCGACTAAAGGAGCACCTCCGGCAATTCTGTCAGAAAGGTGCCCTACCGCCAAAGCATAATTCACGGATTTGTTCCACTCCCTGATAACTCGAAAGTTATGGAAGACAAGAAAGGCTGGACCAGAAAGGCCGGAAGGTAAAAGAATTGAGCCTTTGAGCGTTGTCCCTCTCAGTTCTTTTCCGTTATACTTTTTCACCCCCAATGATTTCCACTGTTGCAGGTTCTTTTCTACAGATAATGTAGCCTCATAGGGATCAAAATTTCTGGGTAAAATGACTTCTACCCCCCATTTCTCTCCTGTTTTCCACTTTGCTTGAGATAAATAATTTCCAGCTGATGACAGAACGTCATTTATGTTCTTCCAAAGGTCTTTTTTTCCGTCCCCGTTCCCATCGACAGCGTAATGGTAAAAAGTTGAGGGCATAAACTGAGGCTGACCCATTGCCCCTGCCCAAGAACCTGTCATTTCTTGAACAGTTATGTTTCCGGAATCAAGCATGGCCAGTGCGCAAAACAACTCATTGGTAAAAAAATCACGTCGCCTTCCTTCATAGGCCAAGGTTGCCAAGGTGTTAACAGTAGAAAAGTTCCCGGTAAAACCACCAAAATCACTTTCCAGTCCCCATAGGGCAACTAAAACTTCAGGAGGAACACCATATTTATGGTGAACCCTTTGTAATATTTTTGCATTTTCTTTCATTTTTCTTTCTCCGCGTTTAATCCTGGAGAGAGATATTGAGTTATTGATATAATTTGCAAAAGAGAGAGAATATTCTTTTTGTTTCCTGTCAAGCTGAACAACCTTATCAACCAACTGCACATTTTTAAAAGCAGCATGAACAGCATTGCGCGAGAGGCCCTTTTTCTTCGCTTCTTTTTTAAAGAAAGAAAGCCACTCTTTAAAGGAAGAGAAATTTCGAGGAGTTACTTGCTTAGAAACATCAGCAGGCAGTAAACATATTGCTGATGGGTTGAAACTGCCCCGCTCATCTGTTGCATTTTTTCGTTTTCCCTCTTTAGTTAAGCTGACCACATCCTGCTTGCCCTGAGCATAAGCCTGCTTTGAGAATAACAATCCGTTTTTATTAAAATGCGTTGGTTGTATATTTTCCGGCACCTGTAAAAAAAATGCCAAAAAGGATACAAATCCGAAAGTAATATTTTTCATTTTGGCAACGTGTACATACCAATTTTTCAGCATAAAAGCCTCGTCGAGTATGGAATACAGGGTGTGGACGTGAAGATGGATAAAGGGGGCAGTTATAACACAAAAGGTTGCAATATGCAACCGCAGAGGGTAAGCTAAAACAATCCCTCTGAACTCAAAAATACTTCAACACAAGGAGATAGCATGTCTACAGCAGTCAAAATTTCAGATGATTTAGTAGCAAAGGCTAAAGTGCAGTCAAAAGTTTTTAAGCGTTCCATAGCCGGTCAAATTGAATACTGGGCAAAAATAGGACAAATCGTGGAAGAAAATCCCGACCTGCCGCTCCCGCTCATTCAGGACATCCTCATAGGGAAAGAACAGGTTAAAGCTGGCCTGGGAACTCCATATGTCTTTGGAGAGTGAAAATGAGCCAAATTGCCGAAGTCATCCAAGCACCGCTCTTTGCCAGGGAAAAAAAGAAGCTGAACAAAACCCAAAGAAAAAAATTAGACGAAGCTGTTAAAACAATAATGACCGATCCCGCTGTTGGCAGGGCGAAATCCGGTGATTTGCAGGGGGTGCGGATCTACAAATACAAACTCGGCAATAAACAGATCCTGCTTGCTTATGAAGTTGTGGACTCCACCCTCTATCTGTACACCTTTGGCTCACATGAAAATTTTTATCGCAACCTGAGCAAGTATATTCATCAGTAATATTAAACAAATTCCTTTGCACAACCCGCCAACCAAATCTATAACTTTCCCGTAGTAAGGTCTCTTCTGGAAAGCAACGGAATCAAACAGCGCAATGCCTTGTTCACTGATTCTGAATCCGGAAAATATGCTCGAAGATCCGGTTCTAAAATAACTGCGCCGTCCGTCGGCACAACCTCTTTGGTGACACTTGTACCGTCCGCCTGATGGACAGTAACAGAATAGCCAGCTTGCATAGCTCTATGATGTTTGCCGCGTACTCCTCCTGTAAAATCATATTCAGTACGCATACCCTTATCTTTTTCTTCCATTGTTTTCTTGATGTCAGGACTCATAAAAATTTCTCCAGCCGATATGGACCCTCAACTTCCTTGCGGTCAAAAACAAGGCCCGGCCTATATACCTTTTGGACTCGCATCAGAATTTAGGGACACAAATCCTCTGCGCCGGAAATACGGTTTACTTCCACCATCAAGTGCATGGAAGAGAAAATCCGTAAACGACTTTGCGATTTTATAACCGATATCGTGTACTGAACTGCCATTCACTGTACATCCGACAAACACCGCATCTGTATGTTTCTTCTCCGGGCAGTACAATCGGATGACGAGTTCCGTGCCGTCTCTCAATACGGCAAAACGTAAATTGTTCGATGTCATTAAACCGCTTTGGTCACTTTTCCATTTCTGGTGCTTCCATTTATCGATTGGCAACAGTTTATAGAGCGGCACACGATTTTTATCGAAAATCACCCCCTCCGACACTTCGTTATAACAACGCAACATATCTGTCGGGATATAGTACAGGTCAAACTCTTTAAGCACCTCGATTGATAATGGAATTTCTGTCGTTTTGACTTTATGATCGGCAAGGCGAATCATGGCCTGTTCAATCGGCGCAGCTTCACAAGCAGCCCAACCAAGAACTGGGCGTAAGGCAGCAGTTTCCTTATCCTGAGTGACGGCGATTGAGCCTGCCAAAAATTCCATTGCTTCTTTGCTCCCATCAAGATATTCCAGCAACAAAGGAACTCGACTCAAGCCGCACGGCAGTGAATCAATGCAAATCCCTGGTACGCCAAAGCGCATCACCGTCTCTTGCCCGATCAATCGCTCTTCCTTTTCCAGTTTACGTATCTCTGCTTCCACTTTGGGATTAAGCAGATCGTTCCAACGAGAGTATACGCCATCATTACCATCCTTTATATATGGAAACAGTTTGCCGATCCAACCGTTAATAACCTCTGTGCCGTATGCCTTACGAATTTTATATATTCGACACCAATGGTTTTGGTCAACATTTCCCGCAGCAGCACGAATAAACTGGTCGCAGATAGGCCGCAATTCCCTGAGCCACCAATCTAATCCAAACGGAGCAAGCAGGTCCACCTTTTTACGTAATTTTTGCCAATCAGCTTTTGTGCCTTCCAGCGTGACAAAGGGGATACCGCAAATCACTAGCACTTTATAGGTAAAATAAGGTTGGAACATGTCCAGAAGAGCGATTTCGCTGACCATACGCTCAACCGGTCCAGTCGTGCTGAAATCACAGACAAAGCGTTTTGCCATCCCCCCGGTTTCCTGACAGAGCAACGAAACCAAACCTGTCACCACTTTGCTCCAATCAATCTCCCGAACTTCAATCTGCAGCTTGCGTCTGCCTTCATGCTGTACCAAGAGAGAGCGGTACTTCTCAGGGTTCAAATGAATATGTCGAGCGAGTCCTTGAACAATAGTTACCCAAATCACATCAGGTGACAGCACAAGAGGACGATGTTCGCTAAAGGCCAGATGAGCAGCGGCAATAAGCGGATGACAGCTTATCTTGGCAACGCAGTCCAGCGTGTTGTCCCAACATGTCTCAACACGGCAGTGCGCCGAGTTTCCCGGAGAGATGGTATCAAGCTTGTTAAACTGCGACTGAATTGCCTCTAACGGCTTGCATGTTGGCAGCAAAGAAGTATTTGGAGTAACATTATCTACAGCAAAAGTAGTGGATGAAGCTGTCATAACGAATAAATAAAAATAAAATTTTTCTTCACAATCTCACAATCTCACAACCCACCAACAACCTTCAACAATTCCTCCAGCCGATACGCCCCCTCAACCTCTTTGCCGTCAAAGACCATAAAATAGCGAAAGGCGTTGCCCGCTTTTGCGGCCCAGGCCCGGCCCATTTTTAGCTTGCGGGCGGAATCCGAGTTGTCCCGGTCATCGCCCTTGGCCTCCACCAACAGGGTATTGTCGTTCTTGGTGCGGATCAGAAAATCAGGGTAATGGTTAATACAACCGTTGATGCAGAAGCCTTTTCGTTCGACAATCTTATGCCAGAACAGGATATTATCCAGATTGGCGATCTCGTTGATGACCTTGGCCTCCCAGTTGTTCAATCGACCTTCAGCCTCATAGAGCTTTTCGGCACTGCCGGGGCCGTTTCCAGGGGGTGAATGCTGTCCGGCAGGCGGTAATTCTCTCGAAGCAGGATCTTATCCGCATCCAGCCATTGGTAAAAGACGGTCTCCGCATATTCTGCGGCCAGCTCTCTGATCTTGGCCTTGATCTTATCCCGATAGCTGTATTCTCGCTCCAGACAGTCATTGATCTGTTCGCTGCTCATGTCCTCAAAAATGCGGCGGACGTATTTCTTCACCTCCTGATCCGCAATGGGGTACATGTTACCGATCAAATCACAGAGACGGCGGGCGACCTGCTGCTTGCGTGCCTCCGGGGGCAAGGCCACCAGATACTGCACCAGTCGTTCCCTGGTGGAATGGCGGAGTTTCCAGAAACTCGGCTTGTAGTCATGGTCCCCCATCTCTTCCAGATCAATCTGATAGGCATCGTCGCGGATGGTCTGAAAATCAATCCTGCTATCCGCCTGACCGAGGCGAAAGCCCTTGAGCAGCTCTTCTTTATTGAGGAGAAAGGTGTCCTCAAACAGGCTCATGCCTGGGGATCGGATGTAAAACTGTGGCAGGCGCAGGGTTGCAACCTGCTCCAGAAATTGTCCGCTGACAGCGAATTGATGCATCTTTTCCCGCACCTCCTCAGCCATGCCCTCGGCATTTTTTTGCCCGGCCAGCTCTTCGTATTCCCGACTTAATCGCTCGGCATGGTCCAGTATATTATCGACAACATCATCGGTCATACTGTCCGATCCATCCGGCAGCAGATCTTCCTGACCGCCGCCCTCCTCCGAGTCTTCGGTTGCGGACGAATGACAAGAAGGCTGCGATCCGTCAATACCGATACTTTGCGGCGACAGCGGAAAATCA
>MTKO01000075.1 GCA_004028505.1 Candidatus Electrothrix aarhusensis | reverse complement strand
GCCGGAAGGGAAGTCCAGTCAATATCTTTCCTCTCTGCTGTTGGTTGCTCCCTATGCAGATAAAAAGGCCGAGCTGACCGTGGAAGGAGAGGTCTTTTCTCGTCCCTATGTAGAGATGACCCTGGCCGTGATGGCAGCTTTCGGCATCTGGTGCGAGGTTGCTCCGGGCATGAATCATTTTCGCATACCGCAAGGTTGCTATCGTGGCACCCGATATCAGATTGAAGGCGACGCCTCCGGGGCCTCGTATTTCTGGGCCGCTGCCGCTGTTACTGGCGGTAAGGTCAATGTCGCCAACGTGCCCGTGCCTTCCTTACAGGGCGATGCCCAGCTTGTGCCTCTGTTGGAGCGGATGGGCTGCGAAGTAGAGCGGTGCAAAGGGGGGATTACGGTGCAGGGGCCGGAGCAGTTGGTAGGGATTGAGGTGGATATGGGCAATATGCCGGATGTCGCGCCGACACTGGCTGTTGTGGCTGCCTTTGCCGAAGGAACCACAGTGATTAATAATATCGCCCATCTTCGCATCAAGGAATGTGACCGGCTGGCGGTTATGGTCAGTGAGTTGCGGAAGATGGGGGCTGATATCGAAGAGGAAGAGGATCGGATGATCATTCACGGGCAGGCTGGCGGTGCTAATCTGCACGGGGCGGATATCGAGACCTTTGAGGATCATCGGATCGCTATGTGCTTTGCTGTGGCCGGGTTGGGGGTTCCTGGGGTGAAAGTCCACGGTGAGGAATGTGTGGCTAAGTCTTTTCCTGATTTTTGGGAGCGGTTTGAGGGAATGTTGGGGTAGGGGGGGGAATACGGCAATATATTATTCCTGACAGTATGGGGAATTTGCACTTGTTAATATGGTTATATGATTTAAGGAGAATAATGTGTCGTTAAAGGAATATGAGTTGTTTCATGGTGTTGTATTGGCAAGATTGGTGAGAAGAGATAAGCCAGTTACTCTTAGGTTAATCGAAACAAATACTACAGAATCATGGTCTGTGTATCGAATTAATGACGTAAATATATTCTTTAAGCATAGTAGCAATCCAAGAAATTTAATAAAGGGTGGTATAAGTTGGACTTTCTCTTTTACAAAATCACAGTTGGAACAAATCAATACAAGCACAGAGCTTGCGTTGATTTGCGGAAGCAAAGACACAAAAAGCAAAAAAATGGAAATATGTTTTATTGAACAGAAAGAAGTATCTCGTCTACTTTCAAAGAGTTCCAAAAGCATTACAGCGCATCTGAAACCGAATAAAAGCTTTAGAGTATCCAGTAGTGCCATAGCAGATAAAGTTATAATTTCAAGAAGT
Organism: Candidatus Electrothrix aarhusensis; assembly: GCA_004028505.1. GTDB lineage: Bacteria > Desulfobacterota > Desulfobulbia > Desulfobulbales > Desulfobulbaceae > Electrothrix > Electrothrix aarhusensis. The sequence continues at coordinate 49,629 of MTKO01000075.1, read as the reverse complement.
GCAATTGAAAAATATGAAGTGCCATCATAAGATGACCGGGTAGGGTGCGGACTCTGCATAAAAAGGGTGCATGGAATGCATCCTGAAAGCTGTTGGGCCAGGGTAATGATTGGAAAAGCTGGACTCATAATGGGAATTTTCGCGACCGGACTTGTTAGCGAGCCGCTGTCCTGTCACATGAATCTTGAGACTTTCCTTCGCTACATCATGAGGAATATCATTCCGCTGTCTTGCAAGTATGCAGCCATTCTTCTTATGATCTCTTTTGTCGTGGAATGGCTGCTCATCAAGAAGTAAACTGTTACTCGAAGCCGGGTAGGGTACGGCTCTCGCACGAAAATGGTGCATAGAATGCACCTTGCAAGATTGTAACCCGAAGAGGTTGTTTATGAAATTCGACTTATCTGAAGAGCAAATCCGGCGTATTATTTTTGAGGAACAGTATGCGGAGAATGTAGATTTATATGAGGAAAAACTGCGTGAGCGAGAAAGAGAAAATAAACTTGAAATAGCGAGAAATTTTTTGGCGCAGGATATTGCAATCGACATTATTGCCCGTTCGACCGGAATAGAAGCGCAGGAATTAGAGAAGATCAAGCAGTCATTAGGTCAATGATTTCCGGTCAGATTGAAGAGGAGCCGGGTAGGGCGCAGGAAGACTGTTTGATGCTGACTTTTTCGGAGGCTGTTCCGAATCGGCCTTGACCTTTTCGGAGTAGAGTCCATAATAGTCGGTAATCATCCAGATGAGTTCCTTGGAAAAAAGATACTGTGAATTATTCTCAGTCGGTTGACTGAAACGCGGTTTCGTATTAATTTTGTTTTAATAGATGTTAAACCTAACCAAAAGAACAAAAAAGTTGAGAGAGGAGATTGTATTATGGAAGATAAAAGCAAGCATGTCAACACTGTGAACGACAGTGACTTCGAAAGTATGGTGGAAAAAAACGAACTGCCTTGTCTGGTGGATTTTTGGGCACCGTGGTGCGGTCCCTGCAAGGCCATCGGCCCTGTTATTGACGAATTGGCTGAAGAATTTGCTGGCAAGGTACAGATCGTCAAGATGAATGTGGATGAAAGCCCGGCTACTCCAGGGAAATTCGGCATCAAGGCCATTCCGACCCTGATTCTGTTCAAGAACGGAGAAGCAATTGATCGCATCACCGGCGCTGTGGGCAAGGCTCAGCTCAAAGAGCTGATCAGCAAGGCATCTTAAGCATTTTTTGGAGCCGGTAGGTACTGTAGTAGGGGCGAACCTCCGTGTTCGCCCTTTTTCATAGCGGGCGCAGGCACTGCTCGCCTTTTATATCTTTATAAAATATTTTCTATGAAAAAACAGATTATCAACTGATTATTATCGGTGGCGGGCCAGCCGGATTGACAGCAGGAATGTACGCTGCACGAGGTCGTTTAGATACCTTGCTCATCGAAAAAGGGGCTACTGGCGGTCAGGTGCTGTTGACAGATTGGGTGGATAATTATCCTGGTTTTCACGACGGTATCACGGGTTTTGAGTTAATGGACAAGATGACAGCCCACGTTGATCGTTTCGGCCTGGAAAAGAAATTCGCTGCTGTGACGGCAATGGATCTTCAGGGGGAGCAAAAGGTGATCACCTTAGAGTCAGGAGAGGAACTCACTGCGCAATCCGTCATTATCAGCACCGGTGCCAAGCCGAGAAAGCTTGATGTGCCCGGCGAGGAAGAATTACAGGGCAGGGGCGTTTCCTACTGTGCCACCTGTGATGCTCCGTTTTATCGTGATCAGGAGATCGCCGTGGTCGGCGGCGGCAACACAGCTGTGCAGGAGGCTCTGCATCTGACGAAATTCGCCTCCAAGGTCACGGTGATTCATCGACGTGATAGCCTGCGGGCCACAGCCATTCTTCAGGAAAAGGCCTTTGCCGAGGAAAAGATTAACTTTATCTGGGACGCTCAGGTCAGCGAGATTGTCGGCAATGATGAGGGCGTTGAGTCACTCAATATTCAGCATAATGACGGCTCGACGTCCAACCTACCGGTTACCGGGATCTTTGTCCTGATTGGTGTGGTGCCGAATAATGAAATGCTTCCTATGGAGCAGCTGGAAACCGATGAGGGTGGTTTCGTTTTTACCGATCATGAAATGTGTACTAAGCTGCCTGGTGTCTACGCTGCCGGTGATATCCGCAGTAAGAATTCACGCCAGATTATCAATGCTGCCGGTGAAGGGGCGACAGCAGAGCTTTCTGCAGAACATTATCTCAGCAACTTAGCCGTTGATTAAAACTCTGGGTACATAGACGTGGACTGAGAGTCGTTATTCACATCTTTGCGCCGGGGTTTCATGCCCCAAGAGGGTCTCTGCGGTAAATGGCTGTTGCTGATTCTCTGGTTGTACTGTAACGATGGTGGCATCCGCCGGTGCCTTGAAATCACCCCAGGCATTGAGCCTCCAGAGGTTTGGGGCCTGAGCTCCGCCAAACTCCTTGTCTATACAAAAAGGATTGGTATCTCCATGCAGGAGGAGAACCGGTTTGCGGGTTTTTCCCCGTTTGGCAAATTTACGGGCATTGCGTACCAAATTCTCTCGGAAATTTTGAAAGGCATCGCAATGCATGCGGTTGATGGCTGTACAGGGGCCTTCTGCATCCGGCGATGTCACATCTGCCTGCGTCACAATCACCATTGCCTTGGCATCCGCCTTTAGAGCTGTGGCAAAGGATTCCTTCATCCAGACCCGGTTGGCCTGATCCCGTGCCTCAACCAAGGCCAAAGCCAACTCAATATCATCCAGCTGAATATCCAACCGTCCGTTATTGGTGGACACCAGATGTACGGTCATGAAAAAGACTCCGTTTTGCATCCAACGGGCGTTTTCCGGGAAATTGGCTTGTCGGGAATACTGCCAGCTTTCGGGAAGATTCATCGGGGGAGCAAAGAATACGCGTCGAAGAAGATCGAGGCTTTTCAGCTCGGAAACAGGGACTTCTAAAAAGGAACGATCACAGTCGGTCCACTCATTATCTCCAGGGGTGTAAAAAAACCGACCAGGCAGCAGGCTGGAAAAAAAATCTCGTCGTGCAACGAATAAGTCTTCAGAGCAGCTTTCAGCTCCACCTTTCAGGTCACCGTAATGAACAAGAAAAGGCGGAGCAGCAGCTTTAATCGCGCTGGCTATTTTTTGTTTCAGGTGTTGTTCTTCATCGGCAGAGTAGGGAGTGTCGCCGATGGCGATAAAACGCATGGCGTTTTGCTGCGGTTTTTTAGGTTGTTGCGGTTGCTCCGGCTGCTGAGACTGAGGAGAAAGTGGGGCAGGCGGGGAAACCGGAGAAGACAGATAAGGCGTCGCGGCTTTTAGGGTACATGCTGAGCAGGCTACACAAAGCAGGATGCTGGTAAGGAAATTTTTTTTGTAGGCAGCAAAAGTCATGGTCATTTGATGTGTTCCGGCAAGGGGATATAGTTGAAGACCTTCTTTTTTAAAAGGCCGATGAGTGCAGGTTCCATCCTGTCGTAATTATCCGCTATATCAAGGCAGACTATCTTTTTGCCCTTCAGCATTTTTCTGAATTTATGGTTTATCTTTCTCTGATGCATCTTTTCCATGGCAAAGATGATATCAGCCCATTCAATGAGATCACCGCTTAAAGGCGTTGCTGCATCGGCATTGGTACCGCAGCCGATGGCGTTTATTTCATTGTATGCCGAAAAGACCTCTTCTCCTGTTGGACTCCTCAGCTTGTTTTTACTGCAAATAAATAAAAGGTTCATTGTTCAGGAAAAAGATGATTAGAGTCTGAGTTGCGTACTGTGTTCCATCCCGAAAAACCCCCGTGGCCGGAAGGTCAGGATAATCAGGATGATGGTGTAGGCAATGAGGTCGCGGAAGGTCGACGGAAAGACCATGGCTGTGAAGATTTCAATGGCTCCCAGGAGATAACCTGCCAAGGCCGCTCCCATGATTGAGCCTCTACCGCCGAGGATGGCCGCAACAAAGGCCTTCCAGCCGAGCAGGATGCCCATGTACGGGTCCAATACCGGATAGGCCTGCCCGTATAAAATACCGGCAACCGAGGCCAAGCCAGCTCCGATGGCAAAAGTCAGGGGGGCCAGGACGTTAATGGATACGCCCATAAGGGGTACGGCCTGAAAATCATAGGACATGGCCCGCATGGCCATTCCCCATTTGGTTTTTTGGATAAAGGTGTGCAGGGCCAGCATGAGGATCAGGGAGACCACAATGATCAGTATTTTGACGTTGGTAAAATAGATCCCGCCGATGTTATAGCTGACTGACTCTATCAGGGTGGGGAAGCTGAGCCGTTTTGCACCGAGAATAATCAGATTACCTGTTTCAAAGATAATGCCGATCATCAGTCCGGTGATGGCCGCAGAGGCTCTGGGAGCACTCCGCAAGGGACGGTATCCTACTACTTCAACGAACACACCGACCCAGGCAGTGAGAAACATGGTCACAGCAACGGTGAAGAGGAAAATCATCCAGCCAGGCATGACTGCGCCGAACAGGGCGAGGAGGAGGGTGGCGATACCAAATCCAATATAAGTGCCCACCATGAAGATATCTCCATGAGCGAAGTTGAACAGCATCAGTACGCCGTAGACCATAGAATAGCCGATAGAGATGACAGCATAAAAGCTGCCCCATTGCAAAGCGTTGATCAGGTTCTGGAGGAAATATTCCATTCTATTGATGCTCCTAGGCTTCTATGGAGAGAAAGATGCCGTGCGTATACGTTGTTGTTCAGCGTTGTTGGTAACGAATAGAGGGCGTGGATTCAAATATTCAGTGAATAATACCATACAAGAAAATGCCTTGCATGAGGAAAGGAGCGAGGGTGCAGAAAAGGATTTTCAGGTTGAAGCGACTTGAAACAGTACGTGGGAGAGAGGAAAAATGATGAAAAATGATTAAAGATGACTTTTTTATTTTTTATAAATACAGGTGCTTGAGTGTTAAAAAGATCAGTAAAACAAATAGACACTTGCTTTATGACAGGGGATAGGTTAAAAAGTAGCCGTTTTTGTGTGTTAGTACAAATCTCCCTAATTATACGAGGAAAAGGTGTATGAGTTTTCTTGAAGGCTTACTGTGGCTCACTCTTAATGTCTATCATGAAGCCAGGAGTGAACCGCAAATCGGCCAGCTTGCTGTTGCCCATGTTACGTTGAACCGGGCAAGCCAAAATAAAAAAACAGTAGAGCAGACTGTCACTGCCCCTCGCCAGTTCAGCTGGACGTTTTTGCAGAAATCATATATGCCCAAGGAGACAGATGCCTTTGTCGATTGCCTCCAGACCGCAATGAAAGCGATGACCACCCCTGATTTTACAGACGGTGCCACCTTTTACCATCGTGAAGATGTGCATCCGAAATGGGCTGGCCAAAAAAACTATGTTGCTCAGTATGGAGAACATATTTTTTATCGAAATTAGCCGATCGCTTAATTTGCGCTTTTAAACGCTGTTTCCAGCTGTTCCGTTTTATGATGCGGAACAGCTTTTTTTATCTCCTCTGATGTTGTTTCTCCTGTAGACTCTTCTCTTTCTGTATCAATACCCAGCGTTTCCGTATCCACTGCTTTTTTTCATCCTCAAAGACATATCTTCCTCCGGCTGTGGAGATTATTGGCACCTGCCGTGTTTGCTCAAAGGCATTATAGCCAGCAGCCAGATTTGACCAAAAGTCGTACCAAGGCGAGTAGCGATATTTGACCAAGTTATCACGGGTCATAGGAAAGGGAAAAATGTGGATATTAAACTGTTCTTGCCCGTGAAGAAAGGCCTGATAAGCGAGAAGATAGATTTCCTCTATCTGTTCATTGCCCATTGCAAAACATCCCTGTGAGATGCAATTGCCATGGACCATGATGGCACTGCCTGTGCAGCTTCTTTCAACATCGGACCTGTTGGGGTATCCGATGTTGAAAGAGAGATGAAATCTGCTTTTCGGGTTCATCTGTTCGGCAGAGACCGTGTAAAAACCTTCCGGGCTTTGCCAATCCCCCTCAGCCAGTTTCGGCCCAACATACCCGGAGTAGCTGCAAATAGGATACGTTTTGAAGAGTCTAAATTTTCCTCTGTTGTACAGCCATAGTTCAAGCTGCTTTGAGAGCTTGAAGATGCGCATAAAAACCGGCTGCCCGAGGCGCATGCCCTTGCGTGCGAGCTCTTTTTTGACCCGTGGTTCCGCTTGGGTCATAAGACGATCCGCTTTTGGTGTTGTGGGTAAAGCGTCTTGCTGAGTGAGAGGTGCAGCTGTTGCAGCTGCGGTGGAAGGAAGGGGAAATGCAGTCCATGCAGCACAAAGAGCGAGGACGGTATAACGGGTGAGGCAGCGTATCATTATGCACATGGTGAGGTTCCTCTCCCCGTCGACAGGTCGACGCGTGGAAAAAAGTATTTCCAGCTTACGAAGCAGCATCTTTTTCTGCTTGCGTCTTGGCATAGGCTGTGGCTGCGCATTCATTTTTGCCGATATCCAGCTCTTCTGCTCGCGTGCTGTCCACCTGCTCTTTATTGGCATTAATTAATCTGATAGCGGCATATTCTTCGGGTTGATCTCGCATATTATCCCGGATGAACTGAATAAATTCTTTCTCACTTGCAATGGAGTAAATTGTTTTATTTCGTTCAATAGCATCTCCGAGGGAGGTTGTAAAGATCAGCTGGTCATTCGCTTCTTCCCAGTTCATGTAATGGGCAGGGAGAACGGCAAGATTCCTATTAAGATTTTTGATCATGCCGATTGTTTTATAGAGCATGATTGCCCAGGAAGCAGCTTGTCCCCCGAGATCGGGTCGACCCACCGAAGAGATAAAGACGGTGTCACCAGAGATCATGTAGCGGTCGTTGATGATATACGACGTAGAGCCTGGCGTATGGCCGGGAGTACACAGTACTTTAACTGCCGGGCTGCTGTTGCTGTCTGAAAAACGATGCAGCTCACCATCGATAACTGGTGTGTATGGATTATTTGAATCGCCGAAATCCCTTTGGTTGCCGTAGAATATCGCGCCTGTTTTTTCCGAGAGTATTCTGGAGCCAGAGATATAATCCGCCTGAAGATGGGTTTCAAAAGTTTTAGTGATGGTGCATTTTTTCTCCGCAGCAAAATCAAGATAGAAGTCTATATTGCGCGAAGGGTCGAACAGTATCATCTCTTTATTATGGAGAAATCCGTAGGAGCATGAGGCTTTTCCCGGTCGGATAAACTGATAGAGTTGATAGTCATTTTCATCGGTTACCAATTTTGGTACCAGCATGTTGCCCCAGCTCTTAAAGCCTCCTGAAAGATACCCCACATCTGTAAAACCATTTTTATCGAGGATTTCCGCAACATATTTTGCAGACCCTTCTTTTGCGCAGACAATGCGAATGCGACGATCAGATGGAACGCGTGCGACTGCCTCCTCTTCTACTTCCATAAAATCATAATAGGAGACGTTATGGAGTTCAAAAGGATACGGAGATTCTATATGAAAACGAGAAAAATCTTTTTCGTTCCGTACATCAAGAACAACAATATCTTCTTTATCTGTGAGCCAGTGGAACAGATCGATTGCTTGGTAGCTGTAAATTGCCATTGAAAACTCCTGGGTAATATTCTGTAGAGAGAGAATCCGTTACAGAGGGGAGACTATCCTGTATAAGTAGTATATTGTATATAATCTCATCGAAGAGTAATATCCCGAATTTTTCTTCCGTTTTCAACCAAAATTTCAGTATATCTGAAATGAATTTACTTTATATAAGTAACGATATGAAATTTCGTTTTTTTGGGGGAATCGATTCGCATTATCGAGATTGGTTAACTCAATTCTTGAACACCTGTCTGTAACATGATATGCTCATCGCAACGGTATGTTGTAGGGATAGTTTTAAATATTTTGTTTATTTTGTTGTTTGTAGGAAGAGAGTAAAGGATGCAACTTATTAATATTAAGTTGTGTTTTTCGAGGCCTCTGTGTAAAATCGGATATATGCTCTTTCCCTCTTCTTGGAGAGGGAACGGGAAGAGGTCCGGGGAGAATGGAGGGTTCTGTAGTCTTCGCTGTTAACAAGGCTGAAATGGAATGTATAATGCATTCTTTATGTTATAACTATATATCGCGGAGAAGAAAAATGCTTTATCCTTGGAAAGATGAATACAGTGTAGGCGTTTCACGGTTTGACAGTCATCATAAGAAACTTTTTGATATTGCTAATCAGCTGCATGAGATGATGAAAAGCGGCAAGGGGGCAGAGGTTATTGAACCGGTTCTTAGAGACTTGATCGACTATACAAAATATCATCTTGCTGAAGAAGAAAAGGCCTTGGAGAGAATAGGGTACTCCGGTATTGCTGCTCATAAGAGAGCCCATGTCATTTTTACCGACCAGCTGAATGAAGGACTGGTTGAAATTGAGAAGGGACGAGCCATGTTTGTGGTGGTTAAAATTTCCAAGGCGGTTATTGACTGGCTGATTGATCATATTTTTGTCGTTGATCATAAATACACTGCGGAGATGAACGCAGCCGGGATCCATTGATAATCCATCAGAGAAACGTCAGTTAGTCGTCTGGGAATTTTTTTTTAGACGTTACGGGGAAGGGGTAGTTTCCAAGCGTTTTTGGTAATTGCCCTGGTTTTTTCATGAACTTCCGGCATTGAAAATGTCGGATTTGTTTCTCAGGTCCAACGATTTTCTGTTCCACCGGCTGCAGCATTGCCGTAGACAGCTGTCCGGCTCCTTGTTCCGCCCGATTTCTGGGGCTGTGTCTTAAACTGAGGCGGAGCGAGGCAGAGGTATCGCTCTACTGCTTCTTATTTACGACTCTTCACTCCTATGCAAAGCGAAAGCGTTCCCTTTTACAGGCGACTCCGTTTCAGCATGATGCTTACAGTTCTGGTTCTGGTCACCTTGATCAGTGGAACCAGTATCCTGATAAGCTATTATGTGACCGGTCAGAAAATAGAAAGGGACGTTGCAACAGAATTTTTCAACACTGAAAGCGTTGCGAGCACCTGTTTTGAGCTCTTTACTCGCCAGTTGCTATTCACAGCCAAGGGCATGGCGGATGAGCTTGTCCTCCGTCAGATGCAGGATGCAGACGGAGAACAGTCCTTGGTTGCGATGTTTCGCGCTCTTAAAGGAAAAAAGAGTGGTGATATACTCTTTCTGAGCAATACTGCCAATGAAGTTATTGCCTTTTCCGAAAAGTCCCTTGATATCGCCACGTCGTTGGCCCGATATCAGGGTATTCAGGAAAAAATGGCAACGGGTCAGTCTTTTAGTACCATTATCATGGTCGATTCCGGCATTGGCATGGAACCACAAGGCCGGAAACTTTTTTATATGATTGCCGCTGTTCCTGTCATGTTGCCGTATTCTTCACAAAGATTTTTTGTTTTTAGCTGTTATCTTATGGACAGCTCCTTCCTGTTGCGTTTCCCCATATATTCCCACATGGATATAACCCTCGTTAGTGACAACAGTGTTATTGCAACGACTCTCCCCCCTGAGGATATTCTTCGAGAAGGCGATAAGTATCCTTTTTATAAATCATCAGTGCTGTTACCCGGTGCCATTGATCTCATACATGAAAGCTCTTTTTTTAAAGAAAAAATGTATGTGAAAATTAAATATATTCCGGGAATGGAAAACAGCACGACCAGTTTTATTATTCTTTCTCATCCCTCTAGGTTGGTTCTGGCCACCAAAAAAGAATTCGGGCAACATTTTATAATTATTCTTTTTGTCGGCCTTTGTTGCTCCATCATGCTGATTTTTTTCATTACAGGCTCGGTTCTTAATCCTATTAAAGAGCTGAATCAGCTTGTTCATAAGATCAGCGATGGGGATTTGAACAATAGAATTGAGTCCAGCGTGACCAACGAGTTTACACCGCTGATTAATCAATTTAATAATATGCTGAATTTGATTCAGCGGAAAGATGAAGAACTTTGGGATATCGTTGAGGCAAAGACAACAGAGCTTCGTCAACGAAATATTTTTATAGATAATCTTCTGAGATCATCACAGGTTATGGGTATTGTTGCGACGGATATGAATCTCGTCGTTACGTATTTTAATCCGGTTGCCGAGAAACTTTTTGGCTTTAAGGCCGAAGAGGTCGTTGGGAAAAAAGTAACTGAATTTCATCCTCACATAAAAAATCGTGAGGAACAATTCAATGTTTTAATTGATAATGCACTGCGAAAGGGGTCGTATACCTTTACGGTAGGGACATCTGACCTTTCTCATGATGCGGACGGAAGAATAAAGGAGGCGGACAAAGGGGGACATAATCAGCTGATTATTGAAGTCTATCTTTCACCTATTAAAGCAAAGAGCGAACAGGGCCGGGAAATTGCCAGCGGGCTTATGCTGATGGCCCAGGATATTACTGCTGCTCGGCAGATGGATGAACGCCTTCATTCGGCTCTAGCTGAGCTGAAGGTTATTCTGGATAATACCATGCTCGGGCTTATTCTGGTTCAGGATGAACGGATTATTCGGGTGAATACGACTTTTGAGAGTATGTTTGGCTACTCTTTTGATGAGATATTGGAGATGCCTTGGTCTGATTTTCGATCAGTTATTTTTGCCGGAAAAGAAGCCGAATGCTGGGACGGCAGTGGACGAATGTTTTCCATGGTGAAAAAGACAGAGCTCGGAGTGAGAGAGCAGCAACCGTTCTGGAGCAAGGTCCGTCAGGTTTCTATCGGGAGTGACAGGCATAAGGAAACGAAAAGAGAACTCTATCTTTTTGAGGATATGAGTAGCCAAAATGAAATGTTTGAGAAAATACAACGTCTCAGTCAGGCTGTGGAACAAAGTTCTAACTCGGTTGTCATTACCAGTACTGATGGAATTATCGAGTACGTCAACAGAACCTTTGTCAGTACAACCGGGTATAATGCGTATGAGATTATCGGTCAAAGTTTGGAGATATTGGCACCCAGCAAGGCCGAGGCTGATGTGTATAAAAAAATGTGGTCTACTGTTCGAGCCGGTGACGAATGGACTGGAGAACTGGTTAATAAAAAGAAGGACGGCGCTCTTTATGAGGAAAATGTTGTTGCCTCTCCGATTCGTAATGAAGAAAATGAGATAACTCATATTATCGTTACAAAAGAGAATATAACGGATTTGAAAAAGGCTCGGCAACAGGCGGACAGTGCCAATAAGGCAAAGAGTGAATTTCTCGCCAATATGAGTCATGAAATTCGTACCCCTATGAATTCTATCATAGGAATGACGGAACTTCTTCTTGATACGAAATTATTTCCTGAACAAAAAGGCTTTGTTGAGAATGTCAACAGCTCAGCCTGTGTCCTTTTATCACTTATTAATGATATTCTTGACTTTTCAAAAATTGAGGCAGGTAAATTGGAACTTGATTATCGTCCTTTTAGGCCACGGCAGCTTGCCGAAGAGGTTATCCAAACATTAAAGATACTGGGGGAGCAAAAGGGAATTGAGCTCCGCCTGAACGTTATAAATGATGATGACTGTTACCCACAGGGAGATTCTTTGCGAATTAGGCAGGTACTGCTGAATCTCGTGGGTAACGCTATCAAATTCACCCACCAGGGGAATGTAACGCTTGAGGTCAATATTCGCTCCACCCATGCAAATTACTGCTCAGCAATTTTTACGATCAGTGATACAGGTATCGGTATTTCTCAGGATCAGCAGGAGAATATCTTTGCTAACTTCACCCAGGCTGACAGTTCGATAACTCGAGATTTTGGGGGAACCGGCCTTGGTCTTGCCATCAGTAATCGTCTTCTTCAACTGATGGGGAGTGAGATTTATCTGAAAAGCACCTTAGGTGTCGGGAGTATTTTCTCTTTTAATCTCTTGCTGGAAGAGGCAAAACATCCGATGACAGGTATAGAACAACAGCAGGAGGTGCCAACGTCCTCCAAGCAATGTCTTGATGTTTTACTGGTTGAAGATAACCCCGCCAACCAGCGACTTGCCGTGATAATCCTTGAAAAACAAGGGCAGCAGGTCTCAGTGGCTAATAATGGACTTGAGGCTCTTTCGTATTTAAGTCGACAGCATTTTGATCTTATCTTCATGGATATGCAGATGCCGATTATGGATGGGTTGACAGCCACCCGTTATATACGACAGGTTGAGCAGGGGGTGGCAATTGATTTGCCTGAGCTTGACGCGGTCTCGGACCAGCTTCATGATCGGCTCATAGGCGGACATGTGTATATTGTTGCTGTCACGGCCAATGCTATGTATGAAGATCGGAAACAATGCCTTGAGGCTGGGATGGATGAGTATCTCAGTAAGCCATACAAGAAGTATTCTCTTTTAAAGATACTGCATAATTTTGATAAAAAAAGCGGAGAGCAGGCACCTTCGTCTCTGGCTAAAGAGGAAGAGCAGACAACTGAAGTCGTCTCATGGGATGACGTAATGCAACATCTCATGAAACATTTTGAACTAGAACGAGATGATGCCCAAACAGTGCTTTCTACCTATGCCGAATCGCTTGCCCAGGGACTTGTTGATCTTCGCAAGCATATGGAAAACGGAGATGGCATAGAGGGGGGGCGTCAGGGCCATGCCATGAAAGGAGGCCTCCTTAATCTCGGACTAAGTCAGCTTGCTGAAACCGCCTTTGTTTTGGAGAAAGAACTGCCAAAGGGAATAGAAAAGAGTCATTTTGCTCTGTTGGAAAAACTTGTTGGGGCTCTTAAAGGACTCACAGCCTAATTTTTTTATGGGCGGAACAGCTGCGGAGCTTGGTGGATGAAGTACAGTAATATAATATTTTTGTACATAGTCATGGCGATAAGTCTGATTGTGCTTGTGCTCTTCGGCGGAGCTTTTGTTTTTTATATGCATCAGCAGGATCTTGTCCGGGAAGATATCAGAACCTATCGCTACTCCCTTGCTCAAGAGGCTGAGCGGATCCGGCAGGCTTTTGGTCAGATTTCTAGTATTTCAGGAATATTAGCTAGTAACCCTGTGGTCATTAATACGATGGATAAGCATATGCATGGTATTGTACCATCGGCGGTAGCTCAGCAGATTGTTGAGAAAAATTTGGGAGCAGTTGCAGATGTTGAAAATATTATAGACGTTTTTCTGCTTGCTCTTGATGGGAAATGTGTTTATGGGACAGTACCGGACGCTATAGGAGATGACTATAGCTTTGCTGGCTATTTTCATAATACAATAACCGGTGACTCAGACTTGTATGCCGCTATGAATGTCGCCACTCAGCAGAATGAAATTTATTATGCCCGGGCTGTCAAGAACGGTAATCTTTCCCTCGGAGTTATTGTTCTGAAAATCAGTTTGGAGTTTTTTCATCTTCGTTCGTTTACTACAGCCTTTACCGCAACACCGCCCGAGCCGGAAGAAATGCGCATCGGCCTGTCCACGGACAGCAATATTCTTTTTGATACAACGGAAAATCTTGTCTCTCTTCAAGAGGTTAGTGGGAGTGAGGCGGACGTTCTGCGGGCCAGTCAACAATTTCCTCTGGAACAGGTTCAATCATTGGGCTTTAGCCCATATGGTTTGGATTCTTTGGCAACGAGGGGTTTTTTAAATAAAACGACGCCGGATGGGAATGAATATTATCTTTTTTGTCAACCCTTAGTGGGAGATGACCTCGCGTTAATCCATGTTGTAGAAAAGGCATGGTTTGAGGAAAATTATCGACCAGCTTCGTTGGGCTCATCAAGTTTTGTTATGCTCCTTTTCCTGCTTTTGGCAATTATGCTTGCTTTGCTGTATATGGCGAATAGACGCCATCGACAGGCATTGTCAGCAGTTGCTACACTTGAACGTGAGGCTGAACAGCGAATTCAGGATAAGGAAAAATATGAGGCAATTATCAACCGAAATCCCCAAGGGTTTTGGTTGAGTGATTTTGAGTCGGGAATAATTCTTGAGGTGAACCAAAGCCTTTGTCAACTTCTTCAGCGGTCTTCCGGAGAGATTATCGGTCGTAATGTCAATGAATTTCTGGTAACAAAGGAAGTATCCTCCAGTGGGGGAGAGGAAAAAGAGGCAACGGGCCCTGACAAACGAGTTGATGTCTCTCATGAGGGGAAATTGCGCTTAGGGGAGGGAGTGCTGCTCTATGTTTTTATTACTTCCTCTTGCATTACACCACCAGGCAGTGACAAGAAGACTTGTTTTTCTTTTTTTATGGATATTTCTGAACGAAAAAAAGAGCAGGAACAGCTTTTTCTCTTTTCTCAAGCAGTCGAGCAGAGTACTAGCGCCATTGTTATTACTGATAAGCATGCCGATATTGTCTATACAAATCCTTTTTTCAGCGAATTGACCGGCTATAGTCGAGAGGAACTTTATGGTACAAACCCTGATATTCTGACTGCTGGCGAAAAAAATACCGCTGTCAGTGAGAAAATATGGCAGACCATCAAAAATGGGGGAACGTGGAAAGGATTTCTCCGTAATACCAACAAAAGTGGCATACGGTACTGGGAAGGTCAGACTATTTATCCGCTCTATGATCGCTATACGCAGGAGATTAGCTATTATCTTTCTATAAAAAATGACATTACCCAGCGACTTGACCTGGAGAAAGAGTTAAAAGCACAGCTGGCGAAACTTGAACTCATTGTTGAGCATGCTGCTATCGGAATTGTTCGGGTTATTGATACAAACTTTGTTTGGGCAAGTGGGGTGGCTGCAAAGATGTTCGGCTATAGTGACATGGACGCTTTTATATCCATTTCTCCCTCGGTGATATTTGATAATCAGAAGGTGTTTGAGCAGACATATGAGCGGGCACTACTCTCCTTTGAGGTGGATCGTGTTTTTCAGGAAGATCATTTGATGCGCCGCAGGGATGGAAGTCAGTTTTGGTGCTCGTTAACCGCTAAGGTTATTGACCGCACTGAGCTAGAGCAAGGAGCTATCTGGATAACGAAAGATATCAGTCGACAAAAAGAAGAAGAGCAGCAGCTGCAATTGGCAAGAGATAGGGCTGAACAGGCGAATCAGGCCAAAAGTGATTTTCTTGCCAATATGAGTCATGAGGTTCGTACCCCTATGAATGCCATTATCGGCATGAGTAAGTTGGCTTTGGAGACCGTCCTGGACGAGCAGCAGCAATACTATGTAGGGACTGTTAATAAGGCAGCAGAGTCTCTTCTTGGTTTGCTCAATGATATTCTTGATTTTTCTAAGATTGAGTCTGGGAAGCTTCAGCTGGATCCTGCCGTGTTCCCCCTTGAAGAAAATATTCAAGATGCGGTTCGGACAGTAGAGTTTCAGGCAGAGGAAAAGGGTCTGCATTTACAATATAATATTGACCCTAAGGTGCCTCGTTTTGTCTGTGGCGATGCAATGCGTTTGCGTCAGATTTTTGTGAATTTGTTAAACAACAGCATAAAATTCAGCAATAACGGCGCTGTTTCTGTCCAGGTTTTTATGCGGGAAAGCAATAATGATGAAACTTTGCTGGAGTTTCAGGTGAAAGATAATGGTATCGGCATTGCTCCAGAAAAACTTGATGATATTTTTGAGAAATTTGTTCAGGTGGACAACAGTACTAGCAGAGATTTTGAAGGTACCGGCTTAGGGCTGACAATATGTTATAGACTCTGCAAAATGATGGGCGGAAATATCGGCGTTGACAGTGTACTTGGCCAAGGAAGCACCTTTACTTTTACGGCACGTTTTAAGAAAGTGGTTGGAGCTGATCTTCCCGCAGTAAACTTTGCGGCAGGGAAGGTAACAGATTTACAAGGCTTGCGTATTCTGGTGGTTGATGATAACGAGTCCAATCGTTTTCTTGCCAAGGCTATGTTTCAGAAGGATAATCATCATATTATCGAGGCGGAAAATGGACTGGAAGCACTGAGAATTCTTGTTGATCATCATTTTGATGTTATTTTGATGGATGTGCAGATGCCTATTATGGACGGACTAACAGTCACAAAAATTATACGGGCCTGTGAACAGAAGAGGTATCAACCGATAGCTGATCATACATTGCCGAAAGAGTTTACAGAAGCATTGCAATATAGGCTAACAGGGGGACATATGCCTGTTGTCGCCTTAACGGCGCATGCCATGAAGGAGGATAAAGAGCGATGTCTTGAAGCAGGGATGGACGGCTATGCTGTGAAGCCGTTTAAAACAAAAGAAATTTACCACGCTTTTCAACAAACAGGGTATGTTGATGGAGTTGTGAAGAATGCAACGGAAAAAAAACAGGACGGTACGGCCATGATGGAACAAAAAAGAGAAAACGATGATGCTCTTCTTACAAATGTTGCTGAACATCTGAAAAACATATACAGTCTTGATCCTGACCAAGTGGAACAGATGATACAGCTGTCCTCCCGGTCGATATCCGAGACCTTTGAGCAGGCCAAGCAGGCTGTGAAGGATAATAATTTGGAGGATCTGTCCGCTGCTGGCCATAAGGCAAAAGGTATTCTTCTCGGCGTGGGGCTTAAAGACGAAGCTGAACTGGCCAGAAAAATTGAAGCTGCCAGTAAAGAGGGACAGGACGAAGATTATCATGGTCTGATGGCGCAATTGGAGGATGATCTTCAGCCCTTGCTGAAGCTGACCTCCGGGGATAGCAGGAGCTGATCGCAAATGAAAGTAATTTTTTGCGAAGAATGCGGAGGGAAAAATATAGTTGCGGATGAGCAGCTGGAGCATATTGATAATAAACCGCTCGGATGCCAGATTTGTGGAAATATCATTTCTCAGGAAACGATAATTCCTCATCTCCGCTCAACCGAGCCTATTAATACTCTCCATTATCATCTCTTGCTCATTGATGATGATTTTGCCCATCTTCAGCTGATGAAGACAACCTTAGAGAAGGAATATACCGTATCTATCGCATCGACTGGAGTGCATGGGCTTGAGCTAGCAGCAGAGCGAAAACCGGATCTTATTCTTCTTGATTTGAGCATGCCGGGAATGGACGGTTACGAGGTCTGTAAACGTCTTAAGGAGAATCCGGTTACCAGGAAAATCACGGTTATTTTTGTCAGCGCTCGTGATGATAAGGATGATGAGTATAGAGGTTTTACCCTCGGTGCTGTTGATTATATAAATAAACCTATAAATCTTCAGATCCTTAATGCAAGAATTACAGCCCAGCTTCGCCTTAAGCAACTTATAGATCAGCAGAAAAAACAATCTGACAGCCTTATTCACTCGTTGCATCAGGATAATATTCAGATCGAGCAGGAGCTGGAGCGGCTGCAACAGGAGAAAACCAATCTTTTTACTCTCCTTGATCTTGTCCAGGACAGGGTTATTATAGAGGATGCGGAAACGAGAATCCTCTGGGCCAATAAGGCCACCCGCGATTTCTGTACCCTGCGCCTGTCTGAACTTATCGGATCCTTGCACCATGAGGTTCTTTTGGATTCCAGCTTTCGCTGTGAAGAATGTATTGACCAAAAGCTTGCCGATGATACGCCACGGGTGAATTCTTTATCTGATGCTCGGTGGAAAAATCTACATATTCCTCTTTTTGACGAGAACGATGAGGTGAAGAGCTTTGCGCATATTATTCAAGAGCAGGGCCGTAGACAGATGAATGAGGACAGTCAGATCTGTCAAGCTGCTGAATCTGCTGTGAATAGCTTTGTTGATAAAAATCGAAAAGCGATACGGGATAATCTGGCAACAATACTTTTCGGGATTGATGCAGTAGGCAGTTTGCTCAGAGATAATAAAGATCTTGAAACGGTCAGTCGTCCGGTAACCAAGGCGGCTGAAGAGTTGGACCGTATGGTATGTACCCTGCTGGATTTTCAGCAAACTGATAAAGAATCGTGAGCGGATTTCTTTTTTAACCCTTTGGGCAGCATTGAAAATGAAAAATGTCTTAATTGTTGATGACGATCTTGGTTTTCAGAGATTACTGGGGATCAGTCTTAAAAAATATAAAAAAGATTTTGAAGTTATTCTCTCCAATAACGGCGAAGAGGCGATAGGTATTCTTAACAGAAAATCTATTGATCTTATTGTTACGGATTTGCAGATGCCTAAAATTGATGGGCTGACTCTGCTCGCATATATCAATGACGCCTTCCCGAAAATGCCCTGTGTGATTATGACAGCGCATTCTACCCCGGAGATTGAAAAACAGTTTGCCCAGACTGGTCAGCGTTTGCTAAAAAAGCCTTTTACTATAAACAAGTTGGTTGATGCTGTTCAGTCTTCCCTTGCTCCGCAGCCTCCCGGTGGGATGCTGAAAGGGATTTCTGTTGCCAACTTTTTGCAGATGATTGCCTTGGAACAGAAAACCTGTTTGTTGGAAATTACTTCCACGAGTAATGAAAAGGGATTTTTTTACATAGAAAACGGCGAAGTTTTTGATGCTGCATTTCAAGGATTAAATGGAGAAGAAGCAGCTTATTCCTTGATTGCTCTTGAGGGAGCAAGTATAAGTTTTACAGACATCCCGAGTTCCCAGAAGGTGAAGAAGCGTATCAACTCAAGTCTGATGGGCCTTATTATGGAGGCCATGACCCGTAAAGACGAAACCGTTGGCAATGCATGAATCGAAAAAAAAACAGTATCTTTGTGATGACAGAACAGTCCCGTATATTCTGATTGTTGATGATAGTCGAAGTGATATCTGTTTGCTGGAGTCGATTCTCCGCTCTCATGGGTTTGTCTGCCAATCCCTTACCGATCCGACCGAGGTCCTTGGGCACTGTCAAAGGGCTCGGCCTGAAATAGTTTTACTTGATATTAGTATGCCGGGTATGAACGGCTTTCAGGTCTGCACGCAATTAAAAAACGATTCCACCCTTTCCAATATTCCTGTCCTCTTTTTGACTGCCATGAGCGATGTGGCGGACAAAATTCGCGGTTTTAAAGCCGGAGGTTCTGATTTTTTGGTGAAACCGTATGAGCCCTCAGAGCTTATAGCCAGAGTTTCTACCCAAATCAGTCTGCGCAGAGCGCAACATGAACTTGCCTGTCGAAACCAAGAGCTTAAAGAAGAGATTCGTGATAAAGAAAAAGCACATGCCGCTCTGCTGGACAGTGAGTCACGCAATGAGGCTGTTCTTAATAATGCAGCCGTTTGTATAGGACTTCTCTCTCTGGACGGCACCTATGAAATGGTGAACGGCCTTTATGCCGATGTCTTTGGTTATTCACGTGCCGAATTTCAAAATATGCAACTTAAGGATATCGTCCATCCTGATTATGTTGCTGCAACCGAGGAGGCTATGGAGTTTCTTCGTTATGGTCAGCTGGAGCAGCATTATACAGACAAAAAATTTATTCGTAAGGACGACTCGGTATTTCCTGGAGGGCATTGGCTCAGCCCTCGCCGGACAGGATACGGTGCATGTAATGGTTTTGTATGTATAATCAGTGATCTTACTGAACAGAAAAAAGCTGAAAACGAGTTGCGGCTAGCGCACACAGTCTTTGAGACCAGCTCAGAAGGCATGTTGGTCACTGATGCTGAAAATTGTATTATTATGGTTAACCCTGCTTTTACCGCAATTACCGGTTATCAGCGTGAGCAGGCGATTGGAAGAGATCCTTCTTTCCTTAAGTCAGATAGGCAGGATGAAGATTTTTACCGACAGATGTGGAGGATCTTGCTGCGGACTAACCGTTGGCAGGGAGAGATTTGGAATCGGCGGAGTAACGGTGAAGAGTATCCACAATGGCTCTCCATTGCGGCTATACGTCATCCTAATCAGAGTATTGCGCATTATGTCGCATTGTTTTCCGATATCAGTGATCGGAAGAAAGCTGAGGAGATTCTTCGTCATCAGGCAATGCATGATCCGCTGACCCGGCTTCCCAATCGTGTTATGTTTGATGAGCGTTTGCGCGGTTCCTTCTCACGGGCAAAACGGCTGAACAGTCAAGTTGCTTTGCTTTACCTTGATTTAGATAATTTTAAAACAATCAATGATAGCTTGGGACATCTTGCCGGTGACCGCGTTTTGCAGATGGTGGCGGATCGTTTGCGGGACTGTTTGCGTCTGGAGGATGTGGTCGCTCGTATCGGCGGGGATGAATTCTCAGCCATCCTTGATGATATTGATTCAATAGATGATGCGGTTGCGACAGCAGAACGTATTATAGCTTCACTGGGGGCTATTGAGTGTTCTGTCGGGGGCAAATGCGTTCAGACCAGTATAGGTATTGCCATCTATCCCGATCACGGTACTGATATAGAAGAGTTATTGCATCATGCGGACAATGCCATGTATGCCGCAAAACGGATGGGCAAAGGCCGTAGTTTCCTCGCCGGAATAACCTCCGACGATGATGAATCCACGAAAAAATAATTGCACTGAGTTCGGGTTAGGTTTGGGGTGACCGGCTCGTTTTTACAGTTTACAGTTGTTTCACTGTTAGTTTGCAGAAAAGGAACAGGGAGCAGGCTGCTTAGAGAAGAGTGTCTTCATCATTATGTGTGGATCATGCGGTTCATGTGGTTCATATGGTAATTTTTTGAAGCAGAATCTGAGTAAGCCTGAATCCTATGCGATCTTGATCTATGCAATCTATGCGATGTCATACTGAATAAGGAGGAGAAGAGCATGGCTACACCGGAAAAAAAGCATAACTGCTTTTTATTTAATTTTTTGAAAGGATCTGCCGATCCGTCTTCAGCACCAGGACCGGTTGCAGAGACTGAGCCGTCGGAACCAGCGGACGCAGAGCTAGCGGGTGTGGAGCAAGCTGGCTTAGACCAGGGGCAGACAGCAAACAGCAGTGATGCTGACGTTGCTCTTGATCCTGTTGGCCATACAGCGGGTGAACAGCAGACGGATGAAGAGCTGATCAACGCAGGGCTGGACGAGTTGCAAGCTGATCCAGTCACGTTTATGGACAAGTTACCTGTAAAGTATGATGAGCAGGGGGAGCAGATCAGTTCGGAGGTATCGGCATCGCTTTTTGACGCTGAGGCAGTGGGTGAGAAGGTCTTTGTTGATGCTCGTGATGAGAAACGGCAGGAGCTGACCGAACTGGATGTCATCGCTGCTGGGAGGGCCGCATTTGCGGAAAATGATCAGGCAGATGGCTTTGTCGACACCTTTCCGTACTCGGGATTACGGGGAATGGAAGATAACGGGCAGATGAGTGCTCGATTGGAGGAACAGCCCTGGTCGGATGATTATTGGGCTATTTATCTGGGGATGCTAGGCCATCGCTATGCTGATCCGCGTTTTCCTGGGGTCTCGGATTGGAAGGACAATTTTGATTATATCGAGAATAATCCTGCTTTGCAGATTATGGAAAGCGGTGACAGCGATGCCGTAAATAGACTTTCCCCTTCGGAAAAATATGATATTTTGGTTGGCGATAAAAATATGACGCTGACTGAAAAGATGTGGGAGGCAGGGGAGTACTATTATACCCGTAACGGTAAGGTTGAGCCGTGGATGGGACTTTGTCACGGCTGGGCCCCAGCTGCCTATATGCTTCCTCGGCCCACGGCTGTCGCAACAGTTTTAGCTGCGGATGGCAAAACATTTATCACCTTTTATCCTTCAGATATTAAGGCGCTCTCTACCCTTCTTTGGGCAAAGGTTAAAACAGCATCGCGATTTATTGGTGGCCGCTGTAATGAAAAGAATCCAGCAGTCGATCCACAGACCGGGCGAATTTTGTCTGGAAAATGTTTTGATACCAATCCCGGCACTTGGCATCTTGCTGTGGTTAACCAGATAGGGGCTTCACAGCGCAGTATGGTGCTTGATGCCACCTATGATTATGAAGTTTGGAATCAGCCTATTGTCGGGTATAAGTACAGGCACTTTAATCCGCAAAAGATGCGTTATGCCCGTTCTCTGGCAGAGGCGTCTGTTTTGAGAACAAGCTTTGATAACGATAGGTTCAGGAAGTATAGGGATGGGGAAACCGATACTATTGTGGGGATTGCCATGGATATTTCCTATATCGTGGAGACCCGTCCTGACCATCGTTTAAAAGACAGTTCCAAGTACGACAGGGTGCAGACAGTTCGTTATTATTATGATTTGGAACTTGATGCTATGGGTAATATTATCGGCGGTGAATGGTATCAGAATGCGCATCCGGATTTTCTCTGGACCCCAGAAAAAGGGAGCAGAGCTGTTTCTTACTGGGAAAAACGCTATGGGATATCAGGATCCTGGAAAAGTGAGGAGCCGCTTTCCAAGGAGTGGTGTCAGATTGCGGCGACGACATCAGGATATCAGCAGGCACCTCTGGCTGCCATTGTGGAGCAGCTGATCAAGTTCTCCAACTCCTGATTTGATCGCCTGAGTTAATGACCTGAACTGATTTTGGGTCCAGGAGGCGGGCAAAGGGAAAATCTTATTATGCTCTTTCATCAGAGATGTCTGCAACGTCTGCAAAGAATAATAAAGATGAAGAATGAACATCATGCCATCGTTATCGGAATCAATAGCTACCCGGTGAGCGGCTTGCCTTCCCTGAAGGGGCCGGTCAACGATGCTGAAGATTTTTCTGCTTGGTTGCGTGATCCACAGGGCGGCAATGTCCCGGAAGGGCATATCCAATGCATTGTATCCACGGATTTTGAGAAAGATGCTGCCTTGCCCTTCCCGAATCAGATTGAAGCCTTGTTTGAGCCCTTTATCACCAAGGGCGTGCAGGGAAGATGCGGCGAGCGGATCTATATTTTTGTTGCTGGGCATGGTTTCGGTGATCCCGGTGATATGGGAACAACAGCCCTCTATGCTGCCAATGCACAGAAGATGTTTCCCTGGCATGTGGCGATCACCGATTATGTGGACTGGCTGCGTCGCCATGCGGTCTTTGATGAAATCGTCTTGCTCATGGACTGCTGTCGCACGATAAACTCCTATCATGAGGTGAAAGAACCCCAGTATCCCACGACAAAGGGACGAACCGGGGCAGATCAGGTACGCTTTTTTTCCGCCTTTGCTGTGGGAAGAGGGCGAGTGGCTCGGGAAAGGCGTTTTGAAGACGGCAGAGATTCAGGCATTTTCACCAAAACATTTCTGCATGCCTTACAAACAGCTCGACCCAAGCAGGCAGAGTGACCGGGCAGCAGATCAAGGATCAGATCCATAACAGTATTGATGCCTTTGCCGGTGATGCCCATATAGAGCCGCCTGAGATCAGATTAGACTCCTCCCGGGATATAACCTTTCTTTACCGTAAATCAGCGCAAACTGTTCCTGTCAGAGTTGCCCTGGAATCCTATAAGGGAGAAGAGACCTTGGTGCTTTCCGACGGAAATTTTCAGAAAATCAGAGAAGAAAAGGCGAATTCTTCAAGCCTGACCCTGGAACTGGAGCCTGGACTCTATAAGATTGCGGTGAAAAATACAGACCGTCAGCAAATATTCGAGGTGCCGAATCATGCAGGAATTACCGTCTGAAAAGCAGATCAGGCTTACTGTACGAGCACATGACCATTTGAGTGAGATTTTTTTGGTCAACAGTCTTTTTCAGTTGATAGCTAATGATGTCGGGCAACTTGAAGCTTTGGTTGCGCCAGGTATATATAAAGCCCGGTTTCGTATCGGGCAAAAGCAGGTTGATCAGCTGATTGAGGTGAGCCCTGAAGCAGGGCCCCAGGAGGTTGATGGCATTCCGGTAGACTTCAACTCACCGGTGCCCTTTGCCGGGATGGGAACGGAGCAGGAAGTGCATCGGAACGCTGCCGAGGAGTTTTCCCGGTCAGCCAGCGAAAAAAAAGGGGAAGGTTCATGTCTCTTTTTGTTTATCCGGGATAAAGTTGAGTCTGTATCGGGATCTGCATTGGTATCAGCCTCTGTCCCTTGGGAAGGAATCACTCTGCACAATCTTGACGGCACCCTGCTTGCTGAGTCGAGTCAGGGAACCTGTGATCAGGAAAACGGATTTTTCGCCCTGCATCTTGAAGTTGATCCTGGGACGTATCGCCTGCGGGTGGAGGTAGAGCCAGGAGAATCCTATGAGATGTTTATAAGGACAGTGGCAGGCTGGCAGACCCAGATTTTTGCCTTATCCGAAGCGGACTGGCTCACCGATGTCGATGCATACCGGGCCGCCTTGCCCTCTGCTTCTGTGTTAATGACGGAAGTGGGCCAAGGTTTTGATTCCGCAGATGAGGTTGCTCGTCAGGTGGAGCTTCTCCGGCTTGGTTTGCTGCATGGGCGTGAGGTGGTTACAGAGGTTGCTGTGTCCAGCCTGCTCAGGGAAGAATACTTGAATCCTATGCAGGTTATCTTTGCAGCGCATTCTCTGTCAGGACAGGGGAGAAGTATTGATGTCGCCTCGCTGGCTTCCCTGCTCAAAAAGCTGCCTGCTGATTTTTTTGAGCATCCAGATCTTCAGGCCTTTATGCTGCATCAGGCGGCTGAAATGCGCCCGGTTTTTCCAGCTCCGCCAATGCTCCGTTCCAATTGGGATCGCATCTCCCAGGCGGTCGAACAAAGAAAAGTTATTGTTTCGCCGGGTTCCTTGACCGCTCAGATTGCTGGCAGCTTGCTGACGACATCTCTTTGGCTTATCCATCGCCTGGACAGTATGGAAGTGTAGAGAAGGCAAGGCCGTATACCGGGTTACCACCGATGTACGTTTTATTGCAAAGAAAGAGAAACACCTCTCCCGTCAGAAGTTTGGAATGATAGGGAGGAATGAAATATTTTACTCGTAAAATCAGGAGGAGAGAATCATGTCTGATGAACAGGAAAAAGAGCTCAATACGGGCGTGCAGGAATTTCATGAAAATCCTGTGGAGTTCATGAATCGAGTTCCCCTCAAATATGACGGGGAAACGCTTGATTCCTCGGACGCAAGTATTTTTGACCAGACAGGTATTGAGCAGAATGCCCATGTCGAGGCCCGTGATGCCTTGCGCCGGCAGGTCAGTGAACGGGACGAGATTGCTGTGGGCAGGGCTGCCTTTGCGGATAATGATGAAGCGGACGGCTTTGTTGACGAGCTTCGTTTCTCCGGCTTGCAGAGTATGGAAGAGAATGGGCTTATGCGTGCCAGCCTGGAAGAATCTCCTTGGTCTGATGATTACTGGGCCCTGTATCTCGGTTCTCTTGGAAACCGCTACGCCGATCCCAATTTTCCTGCTTCAGGAGATTGGAAAGAAAACTACGATTACATCAAACAATACCCAGCTGCCGAAATTGTGGCGCAAGGAAACACTGAGGCGATCAATCGTCTTTCTCCGGCAGAAAAATACGATATCCTTGTTGGTGATATAGATTATTCGCTGACCCGAAAGATGTGGGAGCAGGGAAGGAAATATTATGTTCGGAGCGGGAAGGTCGAGACCTGGATGGGGCTTTGTCACGGCTGGGCCCCGGCTTCTTATATGTTACCTCGCCCCACTGGGACAGCCACAGTTCTCGCTGCTGATGGAAGTACCTATATCACTTTTTATCCTGCTGACGTGAAGGCATTGGCCACTTTGCTGTGGGCAAAGGTGAAATGTCGTTCCCGGTTTATCGGTGGACGTTGTAACGATAAGAACCCGGCCAAGGATCCGCAGACCGGTCGGATTCTCTCCCAGATTTGTTTTGATACGAATCCAGGCACTTGGCATCTGTCCATTGTTAATCAGATTGGAGCCTCCCGTCGCAGCATGGTGATGGATGCTACCTATGATTATCAAGTTTGGAATCAACCGATCGTGTCCTATAGTTACCGTTATTTTCATCCGAAAAGTATGTATTATGTTGATTCGGTGGCTGAGGCAAAGGTGGCTGTCGGTGATTTTTTCAATGATAAATTTGCTCAATTTCGTAGTAATGAGACCGATAGTATTGTAGGGGTTGAGATGAAGGTTTCCTATATCGTTGAGAAAGTTCCAGAGCACACGGAAACTGACAGCGCAGCCGATGATCAGGTAAAGACGGTTAAATATCTCTATGATCTTGAACTTGACTTTGCCGGAAATATCATCGGAGGAGAATGGTACCAGAATGCGCATCCAGATTTTCTTTGGACCCCGGTTCAGGGCGAGCGCCTTCTGACGGCAGCAGAACGACATATTTCGCTGGATGAAAATTGGCAGAGTGGTCAGCCGTTGGCACAGCAGTGGCAGCAGAGTGCTTCAATGGCTGCGGAATATGAACAGGCTCCGTTGGCTGCTATTGTGGAACAGTTGATCGAGTTTTCAAACAGCTGATAAGATCTGATAAAAGATGGTAAGAGCTGGTATCCCTTCCCGACTTCGGTTGGAAGATGGAGCTGTTTGTGTGAATGACCTTGTTTATAAAACGTCTCTTGCGGTTGTCCCCCGGCTTTATGTCGCCTTGACCAGTATCTGGTTCGGCACCTGTCCTGTACAGATTCGAGGGCAGGAGAATTTGCAGAAAGTAATGGGCCAAGGAGGGGCGGTGGTGCCGATATGGCATTATTCCGTCTTTTATATGCTTTACCATCTGCGACAATATCCCGGTGTGGCTATGGTCAGTGCGAGCAAGGATGGTGAATACATTGCCCAGGTGGCTGGTCTTCTCGGATTTGAGACCGTGCGCGGTTCAGCCAATCGTTTCGGGGTCAGGGCGCTGAAGGGGATGGTGGATCATGTCAAGCAAGGTAAGAATGCCGGGATCGTGGCCGACGGCTCTCAGGGACCGGCTTTGAAGATGCAGCCCGGCGCTATTATGCTGGCGGCAACATCCGGCTCGCCGATCGTGCCCGTTGTCTGGGCGACAAAGCGTTATAAGGCTTTCAAATCCTGGGACCATTCGGTTATTCCCATGCCTTTCAGTCCCATTATTTTGCAATACGGTGACCCGATTTATGTGGAACCCAAGTTGACCTCTGCGCGGGTGGAGGAATACCGACAGCAGGTGGAAACGGTCATGAATCGCATGTATCAGAAGCTTTGGCAGGAGTTTGATCGGGGGGACGGGCATGTGTAAGATCTTGGTGGCGGCAGGCATGGCGCACAGGGGTAAAAACGTACATACGCTGCAACAGGCAAAAAATTTAATTGCCGACGGATGTATATGAAGATACCTCTGAAGATTCGTCAAGCCAGAGTTGAACATGATAACATTCTGGTATGTTGACTGACCTGACCAGGCAGATAACATCCACATTCTGGCCGTCCAGACCGAGTGGAGAGGATGCATTTATAGTAAAGGTGGATGGATGGGCATACTCGTCGACAGGAGGGACTGTCACTAAGGTACGGAAAAATCCTTGTTTATCGTTCAATTTTATGTGTTTGACATCTGTCACGCATCCTTTGATTCTGGTCTTCAGAAAAAAATTTGAAGGATCAGTCTGTGTTGCTGTCATCTTTTCTCCTGGAAGATTTTTTTGCCTGTTTTTGCTGAGTAGACAGAATTATATTTCATGTGAGCAGTATGTAAAAAATATTAGTTCTTTTGTTTTGCCCGCTGTGAAAAATTGATTGGCGATAAATGATATTTGAAAAGCAATATCATGTTTTCTATATTCCGAAAAGGTAGACATGTCAACAAGGAAAGATATAAAAAAATATAAAAATAATTTCGCAGCTGCATGGGGGCGTATAAAAAAAGAGACGAGTATAAGTAATTTTAATGGATTAGGTGAAGTGATTGGAAAGACGCAACCGAGTATATCTGCTCGAAAAAAAGCAGGGGATTTCCCCATTGAATGGGCATACTTGGTCGCTATGGAATATAATCTTTCTCCAGAATGGGTACTCACCGGAGAAGGATCGAAATGCACAGCGATACAGGAAGGAAAAAGTGGTTATCAGGGCTCGGTAGTTGATGGGGAACCAAAAAATGAGGTTTCAGAGCCGACTGAAAAATATGAGGAAATATTGCCGAGTGAGGAAGAACGAGATAGGTTTTTGGATCTTTTGAAGACTTGGCTGCTTGAGTTGGAACAGGATGATCCTAAAAGGATATATTGGTTTGAATGTGCCTTCGAAGACAGTTTTCCGGAATTTAAAGAGTGGAAAAAGACTCTTGAGTAATAGAAGAAATTATATTAGGAATGTGATATAGCATCTGTGATGCAGAGCCATAGATTATGGCAATGGGCAGAAGAGGGCAAGAGTTGGGACAGGGAGAGGCGATGTTGTGCGTACATTGATTTACGGTGGCGGTGCTGTCGGGCTCGGGCTTGCTGGATGCCTGCTCAAGATGAAAGAAGAGGTTGATATTCTTGCCCGTGAAAATACGCGGACCAGTCTGCAAGAAAAGGGGTTGCGGCAAACCGGTATCTTTGGCGAGTATCACGCCGATCCCCAAGAATTCGGTTGCTTTTCCTGTAGTGATGATTTGTCCGGGGAGCCTTACGATTATATCCTTGTTTGTACCAAATCCTTTGATTCCCCAGCAGTGGCCCAAGATATTGCTGACCATTCTTCACTTCTCCATGAGCAGAGCGTTATTATTCTGGTTCAGAACGGCTGGGGCAATGCGGATATATTTGTTGAGCATCTTCCGGCAGAGCGCATTTTTAATGCTCGGGTAATCACCGGGTTTTGTAGGCCGCAGAGCAATCAGGTGGAGATTACCGCCCATGTTCAACCCATCCATATCG
This sequence comes from Candidatus Electrothrix aarhusensis, assembly GCA_004028505.1. Lineage (GTDB taxonomy): Bacteria > Desulfobacterota > Desulfobulbia > Desulfobulbales > Desulfobulbaceae > Electrothrix > Electrothrix aarhusensis. The sequence goes on along the minus strand of MTKO01000075.1, from coordinate 21,150 downwards.
GTAGCCTGTTCGGGGCTGGCCTTGTTCCCATAGAAAAACTCTGCGAAACGATCAATCAAGGGGGGATCCCCTGCGAGGCTGCGCCGGATATTGCCCGCGATCTCTGGGCCAAGATGTTGTTCAACTGCGCCCTGAATCCTTTGGGTGCGATTTTCAACGTGCCTTACGGGGCCTTGGCAGAGCAGGAGAATTCTCGCCGGATCATGGATGAGGTTATCCATGAGGTGTTCAGGGTAATGGAGGCGGCGGGTTATAGCACCCATTGGGCCAGTGCTGCAGACTATATGGAGGCATTTTACGGGACTATAGTTCCCCTTGCGGCTAAGCATTGCTCTTCCACCTTGCAGGATATCCAGGCCGAGAAAAAGACCGAGATTGATGCCCTGTGCGGGGCGGTTATTCGCTTAGGGAAGGAGCAGGGGATTGCGGTACCGTGTAACGAGATGCTTTATAATGTGATCAGATTTATGGAGCGGCGCTGAACACCTCCTTTCCATTCTTCCATTCTTGTTGATCCTGAACTTGCGCAGAACCGCCTCCGGTTCTCTATCATGGGACGGCGACCCGTTTTTCCCCCTCAATTCGCTCGCAAGGTTTACAGTGTATGAGCCGTCAACATGTTCATCTTTCCGGCACAAGAGAGCAGGCGTATCGGGTCGGTGCGAGGTATGGGCGTTTTGTTGTTTTAGAAATTGACGCAAAGAGAATGTCTGATGACAGACATTTTTTTTCTTGTCAGACAACGGTGTTTGGCTGACAGAGTTTGTGCCTGTTGATTTTATCAGGAATCTTGATTAGAAGGTGAAGATTGATATCTTGACGATCTTATAAAAATGGTCTGAAATATGCCTCTGGAAATCCTGAATTTTATCAAGTCCGCGTGGATTAAGCCGCTTTGGAAGAAGCTCAGGCGGATAAGCATGAACACAAAAAAGAACTGGGTCGTTTGCGGGACGAGTTTGTTGACCCGGAAACGCTGAAGGGCCTCTATATTGAGCCCTATCTTCAGGACCGCAATCCGGCGGATGTGATGCAGGAGGATCTGCTGGCCGCAGCCCGTCAACCCGCCTTTGAGCGAATTAACGAGTTTTTTCAGGGGAGCCTGCCTTTAGAAAAGGACGGGCGTCACCAGATGTTCATCCTTTCCGATGCTGGGATGGGCAAGACCTCCTTGCTGCTCATGATCAAGCTTATGCATCTGACTAGCTTCTGGCCACCGGGACATAATTGCGCATTGTTGAAGTTGGGTGATGACACTCTGGAGCGAGTCCAGGCCTTGCCGAATAAAGGGGAAACGGTGCTTCTGCTGGATGCTCTGGATGAGGATCCCCAGGCCTGGAAAAGAATCCGTGACCGCCTGCTGGATCTGTTGCGGGCCAGCGAGGATTTTCGCCGGGTGATTGTCTCTAGCCGTACCCAGTTTTTTCCGGAAATGGAATCTGACCGACTCGGTCGACCGGAGATCAAGGTACTTTCCGGTTACCACTGTCCGGTGCTCTATCTTGCTCCTTTTACCGATGTTCAGGTACAGGAATTCATTCATCGAAAACTGTCTCTGAACTGGTATCATTATCTTCGTTTTCAGGCTGGTCAGATTAAGAAAGATCGGGAAAAGGCTGTTTGCTTGTTGGAGCACATGCAGGATCTGCGGATGCGGCCTATGCTGCTTCAGCATATCGACAAACTTCTTGTTGCGGAGTGCCGCCAAGACTGGAATGCCTATACGGTGTATGAGGCCTTGGTGGCTGAATGGCTGGATCGGGAGGTACGTAAGCTCCGGGAACAGCATGATCAACAGCGGGTACCGGAGCGCAAAGAATTGTTTCACGCCTGTTTGCGGATTGCTGAACAGATGGAGCGGGGCGGAGGTGACCGGAGGATCATCTCTGAAGAAAGTTTGCAGCAGTTAATTCAGGCGGATGAGAATATTGCCTGGCTGGAAAAGTTTGAACTGGGTGGGCGTTCTTTGCTCAACCGCAACTCTGACCGAGCTTTTCGTTTCAGTCATTATACGATACAAGAATTTCTCTTGGCCTGGGGGTTGGTTAACAAGCAGCTTGTTGACAAAGAACCGTTGCGGGCTACGGACCAGCTGGTACGGTTTATTGATCTTGCCGATGGAATAGCTGAGTATTTTGATCAGATAATCCTCCCCGAGGCATTCGATCCGATTGCTTATGTCAGGCGGTACAAAGCCTCTTGGCCTGTTCCTTTGCAAATACAGCATCGACTCCGTAACGGTGATACTGGCCCGGAGATGGTGCTTCTGCCCGGAGGTCGTTTTCGAATGGGTGATATTCAAGGAGATGGTGATAAGGATGAACAACCGATGCATGAGGTAGAGCTGGACAGCGTTGTCATCGGTCGTTATCCGGTCACCTTTGCGGAATATGATATTTTTTGTGAGATAGCTGAACGAAGAAAGCCAGACGATGAGGGATGGGGTAGGGGACAGCGACCGGTGATTAATATCAGTTGGCAGGATGCTACAGCCTATTGTGTTTGGTTGACTCGGGAAACCGGGCTCACCTATCGTTTGCCTACGGAGGCGGAATGGGAATATGCCTGCCGGGCAGGTAGTGAGTTCAGTTGGTGTTTCGGTGATGATGAAAAGCATCTTGGTGAGCATGCTTGGTATACAGAAAATTCCGGTAAGAAAACCTATCCTGTTGGGACGAAGAAACCCAATGCCTGGGGCTTGCATGATATGCACGGCAATGTCTGGGAATGGTGTGGGGACTGGTACGGAGAGAAGTATTACGCGGACTGTCAGCGGCAGGGGACAGTCAAGACTCCTCCGGGTCCTGTCAAGGGTGAAGGGAGAGTTATCCGGGGCGGGTCCTGGCACGATACCCCGCAGTACGTCCGCTGCTCGCTTCGCGACAGGTACTTTCCTGGCGATTTGATCAAAGGCATAGGGTTTCGCGTGGTGTTCTCCCCGGCTGCTGGTTCCTGACTCCTGTCTTCTGTTTTCGTCCTTTTATACCGGGCAGACAGGGCTGCGACGATATATGACGGCAGCACAATGCCCTGAAGGGGCTTTATATATCAGCTCAGGGTAACACCCTGAGCACATCAGGGCCAGTCACTCGGGGTGTTACCCCGAGCTGGGTAGATATAACCCCTTTGGGGTACGGGTTCCGTTGATTCACAGCGGAGGCAACTCCCTGTATTTTCTCTAAACACCCCGCCGCAGGAGATTGTAAAAAAGAGGAGATCAACATGAAATGTTCCTTAAAAAACAAAGGAGTAACACCATGAAGAAAATTATTCCGCTGTGCTTGTTTTCTATCTTCCTCCTGAACAATGCTTTTGCCGAGGAGTCCTTGGAAAAAGGCAAAAGAATTGCTGAATCGCAGTGCGTTGTTTGTCATGACCTGACGCCTGCAAAGAAAAACAAGGTCGGGCCGTACCTGTTCGGTGTTGTCGGGCGGGTTGCCGGAACGGCTGAAGAATATATTTACTCAAATGAATTTCATAAAAAAACGCATCATGCTGTCTGGGATAAGGAACAGCTTGGTATTTACCTCAAGAATCCAAAAGACTTCATTCCCGGAACAAAGATGGCTTTTATAGGCGTGAAAAACGATCAAGATCGGGCGGATATCATCAGCTATTTGTCCACGCTGAAATGAGAGAACAGGGAAGTCGTATGAGAGGGAGAGGGAAGTCTCCGAAATATAACCCATACCGTACTGTAATGCCGTGAACGAGCAAAACCAACCCCCCGCATTCCTTGCTGCCATTGACCTCGGCTCCAACAGCTTCCACATGGTTGTGGCCCGGATTGAAGACGGTCATATCCACATCCTGGACAAGCTGAAAGAGATGGTGCGCCTCGGTGCCGGGCTTGATGAGCAGAACCGGCTTTCCAAAGAGGCCCGTCAACGCGCCCTTGACTGTCTTCACCGTTTTGGTGAACGGGTGCGTAATTTTCCGCCCGGAACTGTGGCTGCTGTGGGCACCAAAACCCTGCGTCAGGCCAAGAAATCCCGGAGTTTTATTGAAAAAGCCAGCGAGGCCCTGGGCCATCCCATATCTGTTATCGGCGGAAAGGAAGAGGCTCGTCTCGTCTATCTCGGGGTGTCTCATTCCCTGGTTGCTGAAGAGGGAAAGCGTTTTGTCATGGATATCGGCGGCGGCAGTACCGAGCTGATTATCGGAGAAAATTTCGAGCCCCTGCATCTGCGCAGCCTCAATATGGGCTGTGTCAGCATGAGTCTCAAGTTTTTTCGCAATGGGGATTTAAACAAGAGCGCCTGGGCCCAGGCCAAAACAGCTGCCCACTTGGAGCTTCGACCGGTCAGGAAATATTTCCAGAAAGCGGATTGGGCCTCAGCCGCCGGGGCCTCGGGTACCATCAAAACCGTGGGGGGGATTGTTCAGGCCTTGGAGCTCAGCCCGTATCATATCACCCTGGACAGCCTCTACCAAATACGGGAGCGAATGATTGCGGCAGGCCACTTGGATAAGCTGGATCTGCCCGGCCTGAAGGCTGAGCGGAAACCGGTTATCGCCGGGGGGCTGGCAGTCCTCATTGCCACTTTTGAGGCTCTGAAGATTGAGACCATGCAGGTCTCTGACGGGGCCTTGCGGGAAGGATTGCTCTATGAACGCCTGGGCCGCAGCCAGAGTGAAGATACCCGCCTGAAAACCATCGCAAGTGTTCAGCAGCGCTTTCAGATCAGCCATAAACATGCTGTTCGGGTCAATAGGACCGCCCATCGCCTTTTGAGCAGCTGCGAAGAGGCCTGGCATTTACAACCCGAGGATGCAGAGCTCCTCTACTGGCTGGCAGTCTCCATGAAATCGGTCTGGCTGTCTCGCTGAGCGGTTATCAGAAACATGGGGCCTATCTGGTGGACCATGCTGATCTACCGGGATTTTCTTTCGAAGAGCAGGAGTGGATGAGTATACTGGTGCGCTGTCATCGCAAGAAGATATCAAAAAATATCTTGAGGGCTTTACCTGCGGCAAAGCGAGTAACTGCCTTGCGGCTTGCGGTGCTGCTGCGACTGGCAACCCTGTTGCATCGTTCCCGCAAGGACGAGACAGCGATTGTTGAGGAGGTCATTGCCAAAGAAGAAAGCCTCACCCTTCGCTTTGCCGAGGGGGAACTGGACAGACATCCCCTCCAGCTTGCCAGTCTGGAGCAGGAGGCTGATTATTTAAAACAGGTTGGTTTTACTCTCAGGTTTTCTTCATGACAGCGTCAGATGAACAGGTAGTGAATGTGGAAATGCAACCGGAGAAGGCTGCAACCGGATGCCTAGTCATTGCTGGCTTGAGCGGTGGTTCCGGTAAATCCGTGGCCTCGGTTGCTTGACAGCGGCCCTGCGACGCAGCGGGCATCGGGTGGTGCCGTTTAAAAAGGGGCCGGATTATATCGATGCGGGCTGGATGACCACCGCAGCGGGTCATCCCTGCTATAATTTGGACCCTTATCTCATGTCCGATACCACTCTTGCTGATTCCTTTGAGCGACAGGCTGTCGGAGCTGATTACGCCCTGATCGAAGGCAACAGGGGCCTGTATGACGGGGTGACGGCAGAGGGGGAATTCTCCACTGCTGATTTGGCTGTGCAACGGGATCTTCCGGTCTTGCTGGTGGTGAATTGCAGTAAGACACCCGGACTGTTGCCGCTCTGGTTCTCGGTTGCCGAGAGCTGGATAAGCGAGTCCGCATTGCCGGGGTCATTCTCAACCAGATCGCCACGCCACGCCATGAGCGTATTATCACCGAGTCCGTGGAAAAATACACTGGCATCCCGGTGGTGGGCATCATTCCGCGCATGAAGACGGATATCTTTCCCATGCGCCATCTCGGGGTGACCCCGCATCAGGAGTACGGGCAGGATGAGAGCGATGTTGTTGTGGATCGCTTAGCCGCCATCGCGGAAGAGCATTTTGATCTGGAGCGAATCATTGGTTTGATGGCGCAGCGACGCTTCAGCCCGATTCCTATACCGACAGACGCTGGATCAGCGAAGCCGGTCACAAGCACTAAGGCGGTGCGGATCGGTGTCCTTCGGGATGCAGCCTTTCAGTTTTATTATCAGGAAAACCTGGAGGCCCTGCAAGAGGGCGGGGCAGAGTTGGTCATGATCAATGCCTTGACTGCCGAGGCATTGCCCGAGGATTTGAATGCCCTGTATATCGGTGGCGGATTCCCAGAAACCAGTGCCCGGCAGCTGGCCGATAATGTCTCTTTTCGTGATTCGGTTCGTCAGGCAGCAGAGCAGGGGCTACCCATTTATGCGGAATGCGGCGGTCTGATTTTTCTCGGCAGGTCAATCATTCTTGATGGAACTGAATATCCCCTTGCCGGGGTCTTTCCGGTGACCTTCAGCATGTCTGCAAAACCGCAGGCGCATGGCTATTCTGCCTTTACGGTTGAGCAGGAAAACCCTTTCTATCCCCTGGGTACCCAAGTAAAGGGGCATGAGTTCCGCTATTCGGTTGTGGAAAGCTGGGATGGAGGCCCGAAAGATCTGGCCTTGCAGATGGAGCGGGGCACTGGTTTTCAGGAGAAGCGTGACGGCCTGGTGAAGAATAATGTCTTGGCTCTGTACACCCATGTCCTTGCGCCGGGTACCCCGGAATGGGCGGCTGGGTTGTTGCGGGCGGCAGCTGGGTAGGAGGCCCCAGGGTTCAAACCCTGGGCTATGTTCGGTGCCGTCCCTCCAGGACGGTCTTCCTTCCGTGTCCCGGAGGGACAGCCGATAATAGCCCCGTGATTTATCGCGGGGCATGAATGCGGAATCCGGGCAGGGTGCTGGCCTTTTCTTGTATGTCTTAACGGGGCTGAGTTTGCAGCACACTGACAAGGTCTTCTGTTGATTCTTTAGACAGGTTGTCAAGTTTAGTATTTAAGGTTTTCAATAGATAGTCATTTGAAAGTCTGAACTCATCAAATATAGTAAACCAATCCTTAACATAACATTTGATACGATCTGAATCGGTGATGAGGCCAAGCTCTGCTTTATCCTTCAAACTTGACAATCTTTGATGTATCATTTTGTCCTCTCTAGAAATCTTTCTACCTATCAATATAAGATCAAAACGCATTTTTTGACTGGAAAATGCAGGATGTTTTTCAATAATTTCAGCGTACTCATCAAGCTGATATAAATGTTTCTTATTTAAAGAGACTCCAGGCCTCTTAATCTCGATAATAACACACTTATAGATTTGATTTCCTTGAGAGTCATAAGAAGGAATTTTTCTTGCCAAAAAAAGATCTACCTGCTTATTAACCCCTTCGATATCTGCCCCTTCTGCTATATCAGCCTCAGACACTTCTTCTTTAATCTGTTTTTTTAATTCCTTGGCAATACGAGAAAACGTATCTTCTTCTGCCCCAATAGTAGTGTATTGAGGGCCGAATAACCAAGTGTTATTTTCTATTATTTTTTGCAAATCAGGTGTTTCTCCAACATCCTTATAGCGTTTTTCCATAATCTCACTCAATTTATGGACAGACAGTTCACGCTGTTGCAGTACCTCAATTGTGCTTATTATGTGCTCAAAGCTTGTCCGCTGTAAATGACCGGCAAAGCGTTTCATATCATCTGGGCTAAGTTCTAAAACACTTTCAAGTATATCAAAAAGATAGTTGTTTTCATTGGATACCGAAATCCGATCAAGTAATCTAATAAAAATACTCTTTTGTTTTTTATTAAGAGAGTTAAATATAATTGGATCAGCTAAATATATATTCTTAATTAATTCTTTTGTATGTTTTTCTCTGAATTCAGCATACTCTTTGGGAAGATTATCGTAACGGGGGAATAGCCCTTGCTCTTCGAATTCACATATTTTTTTATCCACATATTTTTTTAGAAACTCACTATATATTTCACTTTGGATGCTATATAATTTATTATTTATTGCAGTAATAAATTTTCTTGTATTGTTGTAATTTGGATCTATAGGAAGGATATCATGATTGTAACTATTAAACCAATTAGACGAAATGTAAGAACTTATATAAAAATCTTTTTTGTTATTGAATTTACTATATTCTTTGTAAACTACCCTGCTTTTATTCTCAATAAAATAGTTGTAAGATTTAGCTGATGTAGGCTTTTCGTTCCACCTAATAACAATTATTTTGAATTTTTCGTTCTGAAAGTCAAAGTCATCTTTATAAATGTCACATAAAGGTGTTTCTATTTTAGAATTATTTATATAAATATTACGGTCATTATTTATAGCAAGAAACCATCCAAACTCCTTGCTAAGTTTTTCAATAATTTTGTTTTCTAATGGTAAATCTTTATATGGTCCTAATAGTTCAACGTATGTTCCTGATTCTATAGCCGTTAAATATTTATTTTGATTTGTTTTTTCAATGTAACTGCCATTAAATTGTTTTATTGAATTACCGTCAATGTTAATTACTACGTTGTAATCATGCCTCTTGGTATACCATACTGCCTTTCGGCAAAGCTTGTGAAACGACAATCGTCCTTTTCCATGTGAACCATGCTTGTCTTCATTATGTTTTTTTGATGATTCGTTAAATCGTTCAAAATTTTCATCAATATTAGAAACATCAATTCCTTCACCATTGTCTAAAATGGACACATAATCCAATCCGCCTAACTCGTTATATTTAATTTCAATTTTTACCAATGTCGCATTAGCGTCAAGCCCATTCCAAACAAGTTCAAAGATAGCTTGGATAGGATCAAACTTCTTGAAATGATCCTTTATTCCTTCATCAGTTATTTGCGCTGCACCAGAAAATTCATTATGTGTTGTAATTAATGATGACATATCTCGCATTTTTCTAGAAGAGGTCTATTGTAAAAATCAGTGGTAATTCGGGGACAGCCCCCGATTAATCAAAGTGATGGGTAATCGGGCTGTAACCCTCTCTCCGCTGAACCGGCGGCTGGTACGGGATCTAATCAGGCAATGTGTTCTCCTGTCCATCATCTGCCAATCAACTCGCTGCAATTGATGTTGCTCTTATTCTGTTTATTTTCCGTGCCCCACCTACATGCTAAAAAGGCCGTCGATTATCAGAGTTGCCTATCTCGCCAAATGAACTTGCCATCTCCTTGAATTGCTGAATATCTTTTCCGTTATTTTCTTTTATCTGGTTACTCCTCAAGAAAATATTTGAGAGGCTCTCTTGCGGATACCCGACAACGGCACCACCGCTTCTCTTTCTCGGTGTGTCCGATGTGTTGTTGTTTTTTATGATATTTCCTTGCGTAATAAGGCCGTTTCTATGGAGTGAAGAAATAAAGATGCCGCATTGGCGATTACGATACACAGAATTATTTCTGATCCGAATTCTGCTTTCCTCTTCAGCATAAACAGCATTGGCTGTGCCGGGATTGATGGCAATTCCGACCACGTTATCACGGATTTCGTTATCTATAATCTGTGGATACGCTTCTTCTCTGACGCCTATCCCCACGTAGTTATCGTATATAGTGTTGTTTCTGAGTGTTGGTTTGGACAGGCCACGGACTCCGATACCTGTTACCTTATTATCGTATATCGTGTTGTCATAGACCTGCCCATAGGTACCCAGGCCGTGACTTACGCCGATAGCATTATCAAAGATAACATTATTGTGGATCTTGGTTTTCTCCGTAAAACGTTTATGGCCGTGGATGCCGATCCCCACATGTTTATTGCTGCGAATTCGGTTATTGAAAATCTCTGGACTGGAATTCAATATTTGCAGACCGTGGCCGAAGATTCCTGCACCGCCGCCGGTTATAACAAATCCCTGCATTTTACCAGAGGTCATGTTGTCGAGATAACAAATAAAAACAGTTGCGTCGTTATTGTCTTTCCCGCCACCGTCAATGACTGGCCAGCCAACCCCGATGAGGTCGACAACCTTATCAACGATGATGTTTTCTTTGTATATTCCGGCATTGACGATGATTTTATCATTGACCTCCGCAGCATCAAGGGCACTTTGTATTGTCGGATACTCGTCCGGTACGATCCTTTGCCCGAGAAAAAGACTTTGACGAGAGCAGATATGGGCAGTGTCCGGCTCACTGTATTTCTTGCCGTTGTTCACCTGAAGCTGCACAGTATAGCAGCCCGGAGCATCCATAACAAAGGTCGGTTTTGCTGTAGAGGCATCGACAAGGGTTGCCCTGCTTGCAGAAGGCTTTTTGACAAATCTCCAGAAGAATTTGAGATCGTCGCCGTTTTGTTTCTTTTTATCATGGGCAGACAGTTTGGCTGTGTCACCGACGTTCACCGGGTTTGTCTGTTTGCTTATTTTTGCTGTGGGCGGCTTATCAGGATCAATGCTCAGGGTCGTCGTTTTGGGACTGCTGCGGAGTCCCCAGCGATCAGTAACGCTCAGGCTCACCCTGTAGGTGCCGCCTTGATCGCAGACAAGCTTAGTTTTTTCTTTTGCAGAAGCAGATAAGGTTGCTTTGCTTCCTGCGGGTTTGGCCAGTAAGCGCCACTGGTAGGAAATTGCATCACCATTGGGGTCAGAGCTTTTTTCGCCGCTGAGAAGAATTTTTTCCCCGGCATAAAATTTTTGGTCAGGAAGAGTTATGTCCGTGAGAGGAGTGATATTTTCAGAACGTTCTTCCGGGAAAGTGAAGGGGCCACCATAGATGCCCATATCATTTTTGTCAGCGCCCAAAGAGGGACCAAAATTTTTATCGTTAAAACTGACATGAGGATCTCCGCTATCGATTGCCGGTGAGCCGGGCTGAAGATGATAGTCATGTTTTGCCGGATCGACAAAAAGCGGATCAGCTAAAATATTTTTGCTCTTTTCCAGACTGACCATGTCTTCGTACCCACCGAATTGTAATCGGGTGTACCAGAGAAAATCAGGGTGAAATCCGTTGACCTTATTATTGGCAAAGAGGAGGTTATGGGTATAGCCGGAACCGTTGGCGTGAATACCCGCCTCTCCGTTATGGGTTATGATGTTATTTTTTATTTCAGGTTCTTGCGCTTTAGTTATTGTTGCATCAACAGAAGATTCTCCAATGGAAATTCCGGCAAGCTGGTTATTGGCAACTGTATTATTGGCAATTTGCATCGGTGTTGCAGTAGCTCGTATACCGGCATGGCCGTTTTGGTAGACAAGGTTGTTGCGGATGACACCTGTTGCCCAGGTCGCGTTGATTCCTGCTCTTTTGTTATTATGAATGGTATTATTGGAAATGGTGATTGTTGATAACTCGGTACCGCCAACGTTAATCCCGGCGGTGAGGTTGTTGCTGATTTTGTTTCCTTGGATAGTGGCGGAGCTATTTTTTTCCAGAAAAATGCCTGCCTGCCCGTTGGCAATAATTATATTATTGATAATATTGGCATTGCATCCACTAAGGATGATTCCTGCGGCATTATTTCCTGTAATAAAGTTATTTTTTATGGTTATGGTGATGCCGGTCGCGTAGATACCTGGTCCGATCAAGGCATCCGGGGCAATTATCGGCGGCTTGCCACCGGTGATGATAAAGCCGTCTATCACTGCCCTATCCGCACCAAAGACAGAAAATCCGCCCATACTACTTCCCCCTAATGTCGAGGGATGCGCCATGAGATCGCGTTTTGTGAAGTTGCTGTCCCAGCTGCCTTCCAGGATAATACCCGGACCCAGGTTAATGCGTTCAAAATATTTTCCTGTCGCAACTCGGATAGTATCGTTTTCCTGTGCAGCTTGGATAGCCCCGTTAATAGATGGATAATCATTGGGTACAAAAATAATTTTTGCTACCGCAGGCGAGGGGAGGGAGGCAGCAAGGCATATTGCTGCAATGGTAAAAAAAAGATGCCGTACGAAAAGAGTCATCGGGAAATAGGATAGCTGATACTTCAATTCAACGTATTGAAGTGAAAAGTTTGTTAAGAAGCACAGAACGTCGGATTGTTGTGAGCCTTGTTAAGAACGTACTTGGCGAACACAGACTATGTTCAAAGGATTTTTTCCTGTTTTGGTTTGATTCCGCTGAGCTTGCCAGCTAGGCTGAATGATTTTTCAGAGCTGCTTATTTCAACATCTTCAAAATCGAAGCAAAGCCTGACCCTACAAGGCTCTGCTTTATAATATGCCATATGCTTTGTCTCACCGGCAGGAGAAAATCATACCCGGATGCAAGTTTTCTGCTCAAGATTCTGTGCTGAGAAAGTCAAGAGGTTCGAATCAGAATGACGTGCTGAACAGATCAAAACGCCATGTTGATTCTTCCATATCTTTATCGAATTCCTGTCGAGGAATAACCTTACCTGGGCTTATGGCCAAGATATTGTCATTCGCGTTGAAGTGGAACAGTCCTTTGGCTTGCCCGTTATTGAGATACATCTGTCCGTAGTAGGGGGAGGGACAATGAAAAAGACCGTACAGCAAACCACCCAGTGCGCCCACGCCCATACCTTTCGCCATGTACTGGGAAAAAATCTCATCTTCATCATTTTCACTCAGTAAACCGATAGACAATCCGGCAATACCACCGACAGCTGTTCCCCAAAGGCTGTCAATGAAAATAACATTAAGTGGTTGGGTGCGTCCCTGCGTTGTTCCGCCCAAGACGAGAACAGCGGAAACCACGACAATGCTTACGGCTTTTGTCAACCATTTCATTCAAACCTCCCCTTTTACGCATAAAATTAATTGAAGCTCTTTTTGCTCAGGGAAAAATCACCCGTAAAAGATATCAGGCTGGTTGGCTTTCAGTTGTAAAGCACTCTTTCTGGGTAGGGGCAACAATAAAAAGCTGAGTGCCACAGATGCCACAGAAGAGGTAAACTGATAAGCGGGTAAATTTTTTTATTCCCTCGTCCTTCAAGTTTAAAATAAAACAAATTATCATAAAATGATACTTTTTTTATGTTAAAAACAGATCTTTCAGCCAAGGTAGCTGCCCCTGAATAAGGGGCGCTATAGAAGAAAACGGATGATAAATAGATGGAAGTACAATTTTTTTTACTCTTGTTTTGCTTTGTCGTCTCGTTGTGCTCTATATCAATTTTTTTGGTACTTGTTTTACGGTGGCTTCAGGAGAGGGCTCAGGAAGAGAGGGTTCGTTACGTCGGAATCGGAACAGGGTTTCCTGTTTTGCCCGAGCTAAGTATCCGAGCAGGCATCCACCACCAGCAGTCAACAGTATGGAGCCGAAGGTAATAAATTGGCTGTAGAGCAGCACGCCGCCTAGAGCAACAAGGCCGGTGATAACTGTACCTACTTTGATATTCGCCATTGCATAGGCTTGTTTTGTTTCTTTGAGTATCTCCTTGTGCTTCTTGTTCGCAAGCCTATTTTTCTGCCGCTCTGCATTAACCCGGAGTTTTTCCCGCTCTTTGGCATGGGCTTCCTTGAGCGACTCCATTGCCGCAAAATTATTTTGTCGGGCAATGGCGGAAAACCAGAGGGCCATGAGGAGGATAAAGGCGATATCTAGAGAGATTATGGCGAAAAAGAGGTGGTTTTCAGTGGAAGGGCCTCCTGTGATGATAAGGTACGAGAGTCCTGCCGTAACTGCCTGGAGAATAAGGATTCCAGGGAAAAATCTGATCATAGTAAATATTACAGTTTATTTTTCAGTAAGTATTTCAGCTGTCTCAACAAGGCGTATGAACTCAGCCCGATAGCCTTCTTCGTCCGTGCCCTTTGCACCCTTGGCAAGGGTGAGGATTTGCGACCAAGTGACGCCGTCAGCATGCTCGGAATCGCTGAGCAGCATACCGAAACCGGCAACAGAGGCGGCAAAACGGAAATCATTACCAGTCTCCTCCAGTGCAAGCTTGTTATCCTTCACCACTGTGCTGAGTAGGACAGATTCGGATGTTTGGAGAGGTTTATAGCGCAGCTTGACAGTCATCAACTCGTTAGCGTATTGTGTCTTTGAATCAGAATCGTTCTTCTTGGTCTTTTGATATTTGAGCGGATCCACAGTCGGTTGGCCAGCAGCACCGACCGGGATTATTTCATACAGGGCCGTGACCCTGTGTCCGACCCCGATTTCACCGGCGTCTTTTTTATCGTCGTTAAAGTCTTCGTCAGCAAGGGCCCGGTTCTCGTAACCGATCAGTCGGTACGCGCCGACTTTTGCCGGATTAAATTCTACCTGAATTTTGACATCGCTTGCCAGGGCAAAGAGGGTGCCGCTCATCTCTTTGACCATAACCTTTTTTGCTTCCAGCAGACTGTCAATATAGCATAGTTGCCGTTACCCTTATCTGCGAGAACTTCCATCGTATCATCATGATAGTTGCCCATGCCGAAGCCGAGGACAGTCAGGAAGACACCTGATTTTCTCTTTTCCTCAACCAGTTTTTGTAACTCGCCACGACTGGTGATCCCCACATTGAAATCGCCGTCCGAAGCAAGATGATCCGGTTATTGCCTTTAGGGAGAAGGACCTGTTCCGCCAATTGGTAGGCCGTGGTAATACCGCTGGAGGCATGGGTTGAGCCTCCAGCACCCAGTGCCTCAATGGCGGCGATGATTTTCTGTTGTTCAGAACCGGCTGTCGGTTCTAAAACTACGCGGTCATGCCCGGCATAGACCACAATGGAAATCCGATCATTCTTGCCCAGCTGTTTTACCAGCATTTTCATGGATTTTTGCAGGAGGGGAAGTTTGTTCTGCTCGGACATGGAGCCTGAGACGTCGATGAGAAAAACGAGGTTCGACGGCGGGAGATCTTTTTTGTCAATATCCTTTGCCTTCAGGCCGATTCGAACCAGCTTTCGGCTGTCATTCCAAGGGCAGGGGCCGACCTCTGTTGTCACGGAGAAAGGATGTTCGCTATCCGGTTGAGGGTAATCATAGGAAAAATAATTGATCAGCTCCTCTATACGCACAGCTCCCTTGGGCGGAAGGCTTCCCTCATTGATAAAACGGCGTACATTGCTGTAGGAGGCTGTGTCTACGTCAATGGAAAAGGTGGACAGGGGATCGTTGCTCGTGCTGATGAAGCCGTTTTCTTGCCGGGCATTATAGGATTCCGTGTTCCATTCAGGTTGGGGCGGGGTGACTGCCGTGCTTGCAACGAACATGGCTCTGGCAGGAGCTTCTGCCATCATCACGACCTCCTCTTTCACGTCTATAGAGCCTGCAATTTTTTCCTTTTTTATTCTTTTTCCTTCTTGGGGGATGGCATCGAGAATGTCGTCAGAATCTGCGTTATCTGTTTTCGTGTCGAGAGCAACAGTTGTTTGAGTTGTTTTCTGCTGCGCCGTATTTTTTTTCGGAATATCTTCTTTGGGTACGTTGGAGCACGAAGTCAGGACGAAAAGGAGAATAACGGATATGATTTTTTTAATATTCATTGTGAACTCCTGCCTATGTATTTTTGTTTGTTGGGCAAGCTGTAAGGTCTTGTTGCTGGCAGAGAAAATGTGTGTCGGCTTCTTTGCTTTTCGATTTTCGAGGTGTACAATGATATATTATGCATTGAACTTCGCTCTACTCATTACACGATGATAAAAAAAACGGCAATACATTTGGATATATTCCCTGCTGGCCTGTCTTAATGGCCCCTTAAACTGCCTGGAGAGTTTGTCCGTACCTGACAAAGAACCACTAAAATAACCACTAAGGGGCGTTGAAAGAGGACTTGAAAATCTCAGAGAAAAGAAGCCGTTAAGATATGAGCTGCATGTTGAAGGCAGACATGAAGGAGAAGCAGAGAAGCATGAGACAAAAGAGAGAGAATGATACTGTGATGGGAAACCTCCCCCAGGGTGTCTATGCTATTAAAAAAGATATATTTTGCTATATCCTGGCTGGAATGGTGTTGTTGGGGTTGGTTTATCTCTTTTCGGTTTTTTGGATGTATCGGCAGCAGGATGCAGCTCGATATCAGGAATGGAAGGAGACTGTTGATGATATGTACTCCTACCGGCTCAGTGAAGCGGAAAAGAACCTGAGATCACTTCTGTTCGTGCTGCGCGAAAATCCGGTGCTCCGGCAGCAGT
The DNA here is from genome assembly GCA_004028505.1 of Candidatus Electrothrix aarhusensis. Classification (GTDB taxonomy): domain Bacteria; phylum Desulfobacterota; class Desulfobulbia; order Desulfobulbales; family Desulfobulbaceae; genus Electrothrix; species Electrothrix aarhusensis. The sequence goes on along the minus strand of MTKO01000075.1, from coordinate 5,220 downwards.
TTATGGCCAAAGACCGAGAAATGCTCCTGGAGACGAGTCGTTCTTTGGAGCATATCCTGAATCAGGATTACCATATAACTCATTTTTATTTTCATTCACCGGACAGGATTAATTTTCTCAGGGTCCACCAACCCGAACGTCATGGAGACAGGATTGATCGTGTGACTCTCCGACAGGCGGTCAAAACCGGAGAAATTGCTTCCGGGTTGGAGATCGGCCCCCTGGGAACCCTGACCTTACGGGCAGTTATCCCCTGGCATGCTGGCGAACAGCTGATCGGTTATCTGGAATTGGGCAGGGAATTGGCTTCGATAGCCTCTGCTTTTCGTCAGTCCGATACTGTTGATGGTTATTTGCTAACGGTGAATAAAAAATTTCTTAAACACCAGGGTTGGCTGCTGGGCATGGCGATGTTGAACCGGTCAGCTGATTGGTCTGCATTTTCAGACAGGGTAATTATGATCAATACCCTACCTGAACGGTTTGCCTATCTCGGGAGTGAACAGATGGAGCAGCATAGGCTCCAGAGCTTTCTTCATCGCTTTGTTTTTCCGGAGAACATGTTTTATCTGATACATGATCGTCCGTTGGTTGATGTTTCCGGCAGGCATGTGGGCAGCCTGATTTTTGTTCATGACGAGTTAAAAGAACTTTTGCTTGCCCGGCGGATGAATAATTTTTTTCTTCTCACCCTGTTGGGGCTAGCGGTTGTCCTTCTGGTTATTTATTACCATGTGCTGCGCAGGGCCGAGCTTCAGCTGGCAGAGTCCGGTGCTGGGCTGGAGGAAAGTCGTCAACAGCTGGCCCTTGCTTTGGAAGTAGCAGATCTGGGCATGTGGGATTGGCGACCGCAACATGGCGATGTCGTCTATACCAACGATATTTTTTTTACCATGCTGGGATATCTTCGGGAGAGTTTACCCTTTACGATGGAACGATGGGTGGAGTTGATCCATCCTGATGACCTTGAGGAAGTCAGGACGGTCCGTCAGCTTTTTTTGGATAGCGATGATAGCTGCTATTGTACTGAATATCGAGTGCGCACTGTTGACGGACAGTGGAAGTGGATTCGGGATGTGGGCCGCGTCGTGAGTCGTGATGGCCAGGGGCGGGCGCAACGATTTATGGGGGTGCATATCAATATCACCCAGAGAAAAGAGGCTGAAGCCAGATACAGGGAAACTATGAGCGCCTGATTACCTTTATGGAGACCTTGCCTGATGCTGCTTTTCTCAAGGACGGAAAAGGCCGTTGGCAGCTGACCAATCGAACAGCAAGAAATTTGTTTAAAATAGAAGAATTTCCCTGGCAAGGGAGGACTGATGCTGAGCTTGCTGAAGCACGACCTGAGTGGGAAAAGGCCCATCTCGCCTGTATCGCAAGCGACCAAAAAGCTTGGCAGGCGAAAGATATGTTTATCGACTATGAGGAGATCCCAGGGGAAGATGAGCAGGATCGAATTTTTGAGGTCAGGAAGATGCCGCTATTTTTTCCTGATGAACGACGCAGAGCTTTGGTCATTATTGGGCGTGATATCACCACGGAGAGATTAGCAGAAGAAAAATTGAAAAAGAGTGAGCAATTCCTGGCTCAGACCCAGCAGATTGCTGGACTCGGTAGTTGGCGGCAGTATTTTTCTGATAACGGGCAGGAGTGGTCGCCGGAGATGTATAGAATCCTGGAACTTGACCCGGAAATTACCAAGGCCTCCCTAGCCTCATTTCTTGAAGTTGTGCATCCCGATGATCGGCAGATGGTCAGCGACACCTACACCCAGTCCGTGCTTGGTCGGAGTTCTTTCTCTATTGAAAACAGATTATTGATGAATGACGGGAGGGTTAGATATGTGCTTGGGCGGGGTGAAGCTGAGTACGATGGTGATGGCAATCCCGTGCAGTCCATCTGTTCGGTACTGGATATAACCGCGCGGAAAAAAATAGAACAAGAACTTATTGAAGCACAGCAGCATGCTGAGGCGGCCAGTCAGGCAAAATCAAAATTTCTCGCCAATATGAGCCATGAGCTTCGTACCCCGATGAACGCTATTATCGGGATGTCCAAACTCGCCCTGGAGACGGAACTTACAAATGAGCAGAGAAATTATATTGATAAAGCGCATCTCTCTGCTGAATTGCTGCTGGGGATTCTCAATGATATTTTGGATTTTTCCAAGATTGAAGCCGGGAAGATGAGCCTGGAGATTATTGACTATCAGCTCCATGCCGTATTTGAAAATTTGCATAATCTCATTGGGTTGAAGGTGGCTGAAAAAGGTTTACTCCTACATATTGATATTGCCGATAATGTCCCTAATGCCTTGCAGGGCGATCCTCTGCGTCTCGGTCAGATTTTAGTGAACTTAGTTAATAATGCGATTAAATTTACAAAAAAGGGGAGTGTCGCTGTCTCTGTTGAATTGATAGAGCGAACAGAAACTCAGGTGGTTCTTCATTTCAGTGTAACAGATACCGGCATCGGGATGACCCCGGATCAGCAGAAAAGGTTGTTTCAGCTTTTCAGTCAGGCAGACAATTCGATTACTCGTAAATATGGCGGTACCGGATTGGGACTGTCCATTTGTAAGCGCCTTGTCGAAATGATGGACGGAAAGATCTGGGCCGAGAGCGCATACGGTCAAGGATCGAGTTTTCATTTTATCTTGCCCCAGCGGATCGGTAATGCCCTTGCTTCTCTTAAGGAAATATCTGTTTTTGCAGAGGATATCACGCGTCTGGATGGGGTTAAGATTTTATTGGTGGAAGATAATAAAATTAATCAGGAACTTGCCGAACTTATGCTGAGCCGCCAAGGTATGATTGTGACTGTTGCCGGAAACGGTGAAGAGGCCTTGTCCGCCATTGGTGAGCAGGAGTTCGACGGCGTGCTCATGGATATTCAGATGCCGGTCATGGATGGATATACGGCCTGTGTTGAGATTCGCAAGGATCCTCGGCATAAGGATTTGCCTATTATCGCCCTGACAGCAAATGTTATGTCTGGTGATCGGGAGAGGAGCAGGGACGCCGGAATGAACGGGCATATCGGTAAACCATTTCGGGAAGAGGAGATGTTTGCTACGATGGTACGCCTGATTCGACCCGAGATACCTCTGTCTGTCAAAGAGCGGAAGCAGGAAGAGAAAGAGACAGTAAAAATATCGGCCCGAAAGGAGCCTATGAGTCTCTTTGGTCTTGCAGGTATTGAGGCCGGGACAGGGATGGAAAATACCATGAATGATCCTGAGATTTATCGGCAGGTCTTGCAGCTCTTTCGTAAAGATCAGGGCGATTTTGCCTGTCAGTTTCAGGAGGCACTCACAGGGGATGACCTTGATGCCCCGACTCGAATGGCGCATACCTTGAAGGGGATAGCCGCAACGGTGGGTGCAACCCGGCTTCAGGAGGAGGCTCGGCAGTTAGAAATTCTTTGTCGGGAAAATGGGTCAGAGGAGGCGAGAGAGGAGCAGTTCCGCAGAGTCACCAGGGAGTTGGATGCGGTATTTGCGGAACTGGATCGTTTTTTTAGTTGATACAATGATCTACCACATCGAGGGGCGGGTGTCAAACTAAGGTGCTTTTTAAGCAGGCAGCGTGGATCGTTTTTGTCACGCGCTTTTAGCCTGAGTTTCTACCGTTTCCAGTAACTGGACAAACTTGTCGCATTTTGCCTTAAACTCTTTTAATGCCTTTTTGCCTGTGTCGGATTTTCTTATTTCTTTCGGCATCTGAACCATGTGCTTAATTCTATCATGGATATCTTTGTGCAAAGGCACCAGTTCTCTCATTTCCGGAAAAATTGAAAATTCTTGTAAGCCGCTGGCATTCAGCCATTTTCCGAAGTCACAGGTGCAATGGTCAGGTACCTGTGAATGACTTAAGTCTTCCACCCCGTAAAAAAAGTCGGAGAGTTTTGATTTCCACTGTAAATGAGCAATAGTTGCCATCTGTAAATTCATAATATCCATAATAGTTGCCTTTTGTGTTGAAATTTCCGAAGTGAATAAAACAAAAAATGGCTTTCTGGAAAATGGGTCGACATGTAACTGTTAGTTATACTTGTATTGTTTTTAGCTAAATCTATGCCAGTTTTTTTTAAATCGTATAACACGTTGTTGTAAAAGTATAATATATATATATCCGACCGCTACCACAAAGTGTGTCTCTGGATTGATGCTTTGGCGTGAGTACCTTTTCCTCGGAAGAATTTGTAATATTGGGTCATTTTTACACGAGTTTTGTGGCGCGAGTTGACGGTCCTCTCTTGAAAAGAGGATACCTGAGAAGGGAGGCATAAAGATGTAAGATTTGCGGTTGTGCCGGAAAAAATATCCGGCATAACCGCACTGAAAATGATGCTAAGCGGAGCTAGTATGCTCAATTACAGCATTCGCACCGCGCCTTTATCTGCTGAGGCAGCAAAACGGGCATAGACCTGCAAGGCCTTGGAGACCGTTCGTTCGCGGTTCGGGGTAAAAGCTTTATCTCCACGCGCTTCCTCTTCCTTTCTGCGTTGAGCAAGTTCCTCAGCACTGATCTGGAGGGAAAGACTCCGTTCCGGGATATTGATATCAATGGGATCACCGTCTCGGACTAGGCCGATAGCCCCGCCACCTGCTGCTTCCGGGGAGACATGGCCGATGGACAGGCCGGAGGTACCTCCGGAAAAGCGTCCATCCGTGACCAAGGCGCATTCTGCTCCCAGGTGGATAGATTTCAAGTAAGAGGTGGGATAGAGCATTTCCTGCATACCCGGCCCGCCCTTGGGGCCTTCGTAGAGAATAAAAACGACATCACCTGCTGAGATCTCACCGGCCAGAATGCCTTCGCAGGATGCTTCCTGAGAATCATAGACCTTAGCCTTGCCCTGAAAATGGAGGATAGAAGGATCAACCCCGGCGGTCTTCACAATACAGCCGTTCTCAGCAATATTTCCGTACAACACCGCCAAACCACCGTCCTTGGAATAGGCATGGTTGGCATTGCGGATGCAGCCGTTTTCACGATCTGTATCCAAGGCCTCGTACATGGTGTCCTGAGAACCCATGACCAGATTACGCCCTTTATTGCCCGGAGCACTGGCGTAGAGGCTACGGGCTGCTTCACTGGCACTGTCTCTCGCAATATCAAACTGATCCAGGGCTTGAGCAAGGCTCAGTCCGTCTGTTCTGCTCACTGCTGTGTCCAGTAAACCGGCCCTATCCAGTTCTCCCCAAGATTCCCA